>CAXDSX010000144.1:0-6007 GCA_963992075.1 uncultured Pseudomonadales bacterium
CCATGACACCGACCCGCATATTTTCGACAAGCGCGTGAGCTTGGTCACAGAGTTGCAAGAAGACTTCTTTTTGCGCCTCATCTTTAAGGTCGAGGCAAACGCTCCTCTTGTTACGGTTAACCGATGCAAAGGGGGCGCCAAAGTCGGTCCCGGCTTCGCGATCCTCGTACGGCGATGCATGGTCGGGGAGAAATGGGGGAATGTTGCGATAGCCATCTCCTCGTGGCGGCTCGACCTTAATGACGCGTGCCCCTAGATCAGCGAGGAGACTTGCACCAAAAGGTCCGGCGAGCGCCATCGTGCAGTCGATGACGGTCAAGTCTTCAAGAGGTCCTCGACGTGCAGCGTTGCTCATGATGGCAGCTCCGATAGTTGTCCAGGCTTGCAAGTAGAGGGCTTATAGGTGGCGCGGGTCAAGCAGTCCTCGCGACCGCAACGTTAATTCACTGGGTTAGGAGGATTCCTCGGATTCTGTCGAAGGTTTTATCGGTGATTCCGATCCCTCGCAAATACTCGATCGGACCGCCATACCGTTTGTCCACCCCATCGAGGAAGTCTGTGATTGCAGTTTGAGGTACGCCGGCCGCAGTCATCATCGCTGAGCGAGTGAAGCCCTTGGGCAAGCCAACATTGTTCTGTACGTAATCCACTTGACGTTCAACGTCGCGATTGGTCAGTAGATAGTCTGCGTCGATGGTCGGTCTGTCGACGCCAAGGACGGAAAGTAGGAAGGCGGTCGAGACGCCGGTTCGGTCTTTACCTGCCGTGCAGTGCAGGAGAATAGGGTAGCTCGTTTCGTCCTCGAGAATGCTGAAAAGGCGGGTCCATACGTCCGAACCGAGTTCTAAGTAGCCGAGGTATCGTGCGCCTGAGATGCCCACATCTCCTACCAGTTGATTGAGCTTTTCAGAGCCGCCGTCGGGTATAACCGCGAGATTTTCGTACCTAGCACCTAGGTCCTCGAAAGGACCACGGCCCTGTTCTCGAATTTCGTCGGGACGACGAAGATCGATCTGGGTCGCGATCTTGAGTTCTTTCGCACGGTCGATGTCCGTTGATGTCATCCGGTCTTGACGACCGGCGCGATAGTATTTGCCCCAACGGACGGTGCCGGCGGCAGTCGTTTCGTAACCGCCAATGTCGCGGAAATTGAAGCATGCTTCAAAAGGTAGGTGCCGATCCGCGTAGTCGTTGATCATATTTGTGCGTCGCTATTCGTAGAGCGCGACACATCGTACTTCGATGCTCTCACGTCTCGGGGCCTTGGGATCGAGATTGGGTACCGTAAAAGCGGTATGAAAGCTAAAAGTGCATGGTGCGTCTGCGCTACCATCTCCGTGTTTGCCGGACGACTGGGCCAGTGTCCCAGCTGAATCCCATTGCTTGATCAAAAGCGCTTCGTCTCGGTTCATGGAGGGGTATGTAAGCCATCGATGGTTTATAGAGGGACGAGCGAAATAGTTTTCGCCGATGCGATCGGCGTAATGAATCTCGAATACGACCAAGTCCTCGGGAACCACGGATCGACCATCACATAAGGCTAGCGCATCGGTTGCCACGGGAGCCTCACCTATACTGCGCCAGAGATTGATGATGGCGTAACGCTTCTCGCCCGCTAACGCTGCCACCGTTACATCCTCGGGTAACAAAGGCATATCTCCGAGGAGGTCGCGGAGCGTATCGTTCCCGGATGAAGGCTTCGTAAGGTCGAGTAGCCTTTGTGGTGCACTCGCGAGCGTATAGTCTCCGTGAGCCATGTGGGCTGGCCCTTGTACTTCTTGACCGCTCTTAATCCGTCGTTGCGCCTCCTTACCAAGGGCTGAGCGAATGTTGTGATCGAATGCTGCGACGAAACTGGCCCCGGTGATTTCCTGGACAATCTCTGCGCATTCCTCGTAGTAACCGTCAAGTACGGCTGCGTGATCATAAAAATCGCGTGTCGAATCGCTCGGTTTCTCAACCAGTTCAAATCCATTCGATTCGCAGGTTGCCCCCTCGATACGAGCATTCGCGATAGAAATCTCACAGTTGTCTATCTCGATGCCGACTCCATCGCTGTCGCTCCCGTCAGCGTTTCGGCGCGTGAGAACTTGGCCATTTCGACGCAGTGACGGCGTCACCCTGCTCGCCAGGTAGTTGACGTTACCGGCGATCACGCGAGGTATTGGCGACACGCCGTGGCGTCAAGGATTTCGTTCAACGCGGCGTTGTTTGCCACGGCTTGATACTTTTGACGTAACACACTAAGACTCCTGGCGTGGTACTTCTGCGGCTTTTGCGTCCAAGTGTTGCCTTTGAGTTCGAGGGTGAAGTCATCGTTTCCGTTCTCGATGGCAATCGAATTTGCAACGCTCCATGGCAGGAACAAGTTCGCGACTTGATCCGTAATAAGGGGTACCAGCGTGGGTGCGAGGGTGTCCCAGGATTCGAACTCGCCTTGTACATCTGGATTTAGCATACGTTCGATCCATGCCCGCACGTTGGGATTCTTGTCGACCATAGCGCCCGCCGTTGGGTCACGACCGGCATTGTAAATCTGTCCCCAGAGACCGAAATCCGCCATCGCCGGCCGCCCACCCATGAGATAAGCGCGGGATTCGAAGTGCGGCTCTAAATGACCCAGAGCATCTTCTAATGACTGCGCGATTTGGGGGGCTGTGATTTCGTTTCCACCGACGAACCATACGCGAGGCACCATGCGTTCTCGAATTGCAGCGGCTGTTGTACCGATGTCTCCCCCGGAGCGCTCGGCGAATCGGCGTGATACGGCGACGGCATCGACCTTCTTCCACCAACGCATATGGAACATCCATTTGTTGCCCCATTCGTCACCGAACTCTTCAAGCAGATCGCTCATAAAGCGTGTGACGGGATCGCTGGGGTAGATCGTCGGATTGGGCACCGCGGCTTCCATCTTTTCGATGATGGGCGTTGAGTCTTGCATACCGACATCGTCGGGCGTCACGACCAAGGGGATCAGAGGTAATTTGGCATGTTGTGTATATAGTTCCGACGCTTGGGACCGCTCGAGCCAGTTGTGATCGAGGCCTTTGAAACGGAAATACGAACGAACCTTGACGGAGTAGGGCGACTCTTCTGAGCCGATTACCTGGTACATGAGCTTCCCAGCGGTGAGCGTTGCGCTAACCAGTCTATGGCATTTTTAGGTCGATTGTTTTCTCGATAGAACCCGCACACCAATAATTTGGTCAGTTAAATACTTCACCCGTTGTCGAATCGATGTGCGGTATGTCGGGTATCCCTATCGCGAGACGAAGGGAAGCTCGATCACCGACCGTGACAATGTTGTGCGCTTTGCCCTTAGGAACTCGCATGATGTCGCCCTCGCCGGCTTGTATCGGCTCTTCGCCTTCAATCTCCCATACGAGCGTCCCTCCCATCACGATCCAGAACTCGTCGTTATCTGGATGATAGTGTCTGCGACTAGAGTTTCCGGGGGGCATACAAATGAGGGTGGCAACAACTTCATCGGTAAGCACGATGCGCTCGACCCATGGCGCGTCACCGTTTGTTTCGCAAAGCTGACTCAGTCGGTTCTGAATCTGATTCAGAAACTTCATGTTCGATACCCTCGCGTTAGTTAAGTTCTTGTCACCCTGCTAGCCGTTTGACTTGATTCCCGAAACGCGGGCCAGCACGCCCGGTATGAACTCGTGCTCTTGAACCTTCACGAATCCGGCGTTCTCGAAATAGCCAATACACTCCGCGCGCGTGTGGGCATGGCCCGTGCTGTTGGCCAATGCTTCTGCCAATCCCCAGATCGCTGCATCGGCCGGTCCCATTCGATCATCGTCCAGCATTTCGCCGACCAAGTGCATTTCTCCGCCTGGTTCGAGCGAATCGAACGCTTTACGGATGACGGACTGGATCACACTCCTGCCGTACATCGGTAAGTTGCTGGCCATGACGGCGACGTCACATTCGGAGGGAAAGTCGTCTCGGGTGAAATCTCCAGCTTGGGCAGTGACTTGGTCACCGACACCATGTCGGTCAATGAATTCTCTTGTTACCTCGACAACGGCTGGTAGGTCGAAAACGACGGCGGTGAATTGCGGATACTTTTCGGCTGCAACAATTGAATAAGCGCCCGATCCTCCACCGAGATCCAGCATCTTGGAGCAATCAGATAGGTTCACGTCTCGTATGAAGCGGCGCCCGGCACCGAATCCTACGCTGGCCGTGGCCTCGTGATAGTCGCGTGCTTTTTCAACCGTCATGTCGATGACCGAGCCGGGCGTAATTCGAGCGGGTTCTTCGTTCTTCAACAATTCTGTCAGTTTGGACCAGCGTTCGAACCCGGGACGCATAAAGGTAAGCCAAGCACCCGCGTAGCGCTGTTCGCCCTCCACGAGGTAGCGTTGTACGTCGGACGCGTTGATGTAACCACCGTCTTGCCATTCCAATAGCCCGTTGGCACTGCACATCGTCATTAGTCGGTCGGCGTTGAGTTCCGAAATACCTGCTGTTGTTGCGAACGCCTTAGGGGTACTAGCTCCATTGGCGACCGCGGTGAATAGTCCTAGGTCTATCGCGGCAAATAACGACGCACTGCTCACGAACGCTCGGGCCATCGACTGCAGTCTCACGGTGTCGACTTTCGCCTTTTCGCTCATTTCCATTCGTCCTTGTTCTTTCCTCCACGAACCATAATAGCCGTAGACAAACGGCATATCTTTTTTTCCATCGAGTTGCTATTCCACAGTCTCAGCGAACGACAGTCCCGGTTTGGTTTCCTTTGTTACCGATAGAGCCGCTGTTAAGATCTGGTGTCGCTTCATGGAGGATGGGTAGTGGCAGCAAATAAGAGGCGTATATGGCAACAGCGCCTGAGGGCCTTCGGCGGTGGCTTGGAACCGACCTGTTTTTCACACCTCGATGCCGGAGCGCGGGATACCGACATGGGGAAATTCGCGTACGCTGTTGCGGCTTCAAAATCGTGAGGAATCAGGTGATTTCTCTAAAGCAGCGCGAGTGAAGATCGTAGCGCCTGATCGAAACGATTTGTCGCCGTGATGCGGTACGTCTTTTAATCCTTTTCGAGTCTGATCTTTGAGAAACCTTCGGATTAATTATGCTCCTCAGGATTCGTCGGCGGATGACGAATCGCAAATGACGCCTTGGAGATACGGTTTAAAAGCTCTCGCGCACCTTTTTTATGTCCGAACTTGGCCCTTTATAAGACCTGAGTCGAAGCACGTTTTCCTGTGGATCAGTTTGCATGTTCTATACGCGGGGTTTATGGCATTTGGGATTATCCTGCTCACCGATCTTTGGAGTAACAAGGTATTGGTCGGCGAGCCTCTTGAACCGGCCCAGGCAATTTTACTTCAGCTTGAAAGCGACTATGTAGAAACCGATTCGCTGACCGACGACCAGCGTCGAGTCGTCCGCGATCGCACCGTGATTTATACCTTAGCCCTTTACCTTCTGATTACTTTAGTGGGTTACCAGTCGTTTACGGGCTACTACGAGACTTGGATTGTGCAACGTATCAACCAGAATTTTCGCGTGGCCATGATTGAGCATGCCGAACATGTGTCGTTGCAATATCACAGCTACGCGCGCACCGGCGACGCGATTTATCGCGTTATTCAAGATAGCGCGATGATTACGAATGTTATTGATACGGCGATGGTCGACCCTATTTCTCTGGGTGGCAGATGCATTTTCGGGTTTTGTGTCGTTTGGTTGTTTAGTCCGCTTCTTGGGTTGATCTGCCTTATCGCTAGTATTCCGATTCTGTGGATGGTGGTTTGGTACACGCCTAGACTGCAATTTCGCTCTTGGCATGCCCGCCAATCGAGCAGCAACTTAACTTCACGCGTGCAGGAAGTGTTTTCCGCAATCCGTGTAATCAAAGCAACACAGTCGGAAGAAATTGTCGTAGACAGGTTTAGATCTGATTCCAAGGCGGCGCTTGATACAGCCTTCTTGCTCCGTCTTGAGCTGATAGTGATGTGGACTCTCGCTACGATTGTTGCGGGTG
>CAXDSX010000145.1:0-6004 GCA_963992075.1 uncultured Pseudomonadales bacterium
GTCCGCGCTGCTTTAAAGGAGTGTCTCACCCGGGCGCAAACGTCAACTCGGACGGTTAATAAAGGCTCAGAAGTCATACTTCAAGAGTGTTGTGGTAGGGTCGAGACGGGGGAATTTAACATGGCGAATGCCAAACCGTTACTGCTCGTCGATGGTTCTTCTTACCTGTTTCGGGCGTACCACGCGCTCCCCGATCTCCGCACTACCGACGGAGCCGCGACGGGCGCGGTACGAGGCGTAATCGCGATGCTACGACGGTTAAGTAAGGATTTTGCGGGCAGCCCGATTGCGGTCGTTTTTGATGCCGGAGGCAAAACGTTTCGTAACGATCTTTTTTCAGAATACAAAGCCAATCGGCCGCCGATGCCCGACGACTTGCGCGAGCAGATTGGGCCCATTCACGAAATTATCCGAGCCATGGGGCTACCGTTGATTATCTCGCCCGGGGTCGAAGCCGACGATGTAATCGGAACGCTGGCTGCTCAAGCTAGCGTCGCAAATCGGCCAACAATTATCTCGACATCCGACAAGGACATGGCCCAGCTCGTCAATGAACACGTGTCGCTCGTTAATACCATGACAGACACGAAGCTTGATCGTGACGGAGTCAAAGAACGATTTGGCGTATGGCCTGAACAAATTATTGATTACCTCGCGCTGATGGGCGATGCATCGGACAACATCCCGGGGGTGCCGAAGGTGGGGCCAAAGACGGCGGCAAAATGGCTGGAAAGCTACGGTGATCTTGAAGGCGTGATTGCTAACGCCACCGCCATCAAGGGCAAAGTGGGGGAAAGTCTCAGAGACAGTCTTGAGCAACTCTCGATTTCTCGAACCTTAGCGACAATCAAATGTGATGTCGCGTTAGACACTCATCTCGATGGTCTGCACTCGGTCCCGACAGACATAGAGGTACTGCGAGGACTGTTTAGGCAGTTCGAATTCAAATCGTGGTTGGCCGAGTTGGGCGAAGAGTCAGCAACGGGCGAGGCAGCCCCGGCGATGGGGGATTATCGCATTGTTAACACTGCGGAAGATTTGGATGCGCTCGTTGAGGAGATCCGCAAGGCTCAAAGCTTCGCCATCGAAATCGTAACGGCGACACTCGACTACATGACGGGAGGAGTTGTTGGTATAGCCATTGCGACGCGGAGTGGAGCCGGTGTCTATATTCCGGTGGGGCACGAAGGACCGGAACAATTGGACCGAGAGTCGGTTGTGAAGCGGCTTGCCCCCCTCCTTGAGGACAGTCAAATATTAAAGACGGGACACGACTTGAAGTTCCAAAGGAACGTGTTTGCACTCGATGACGTTGCGCTTGCCGGCATCGCGAATGACACGATGCTTCAATCTTACGTCGTCAACAGCGTCGGCTCTCGGGGACATAAACTCGTTGATTTGTCGGCGAGATATTCGGATACATCGCTTGTTCCGATCGATTCGGTCATAGGAAAAGGTGCGAAACGGATTCCCTGGGCGACGGTTGCGGTTGAAGCGGCGTGTCAGTTTGCGGTACAGCGTGCAGACGCAGTGCTGCGTCTTGATCAAGATCTCCGGCCACACCTCGAAGCACAGCCCTCGCTGGTGTCGGTTTACGAAGAGCTAGAGCTACCTCTTCTGAAGGTTCTTTCAGAGATGGAACAAAATGGCACGCTAATTGATGCGGCGATGTTGGCGCAACAAAGCAAAGAGCTTTCACGCCGTATGGCCTCGTTGCAGGCGAAGGCATTCGAACTCGCTGGCGAAGAGTTTAACTTAGGGTCGCCGAAACAGTTGCAAGAGATTCTTTACGATAAATTATCGCTTCCGGCACTGCGCAAGACGCAAAAGGGGCAGCGTTCGACGGCCGAGCCGGTATTGCAAGAACTCGCTCAAGAATTTGAGTTGCCGCAAGTTATTTTAGAGTACCGCTCGGCCTCGAAGCTGAAATCAACGTACACGGACGCTCTCCCAGAACAGATTAGTTCGAGTACTGGCCGAGTACATACTTCGTATCATCAGGCCGTTACTGCAACGGGACGGCTTTCCTCTTCAGACCCCAATTTACAAAACATACCCATACGTACCGCGGACGGTCGGAAGATTCGACAGGCCTTTGTAGCGCCAGCGGGGTTTCGACTTGTTGCTGCGGATTATTCCCAGATCGAGTTGCGAATCATGGCGCATCTTTCGGGCGACGAGGGACTTTGCTCTGCCTTTGCGCAAGGGCTCGATGTGCATCGAGCAACGGCAGCGGAAGTTTTTGCGGAAGAAGTTGACGCGGTTAGCGACGAACAACGACGTAGTGCTAAAGCCATCAACTTCGGACTCATCTACGGTATGTCCGCCTTCGGGCTGGGGAGACAGCTGGGCATTGCACGTAACCTGGCGCAGGGATATATGGACCGGTATTTCGAGCGATACCCCGGGGTCCAAAATTATATGGAGCAAATAAGAGTCAGAGCCGCGGATGATGGATTTGTCGAGACGGCATTTGGTCGGCGGTTGTATCTACCAGAAATCAACGCAAGCAATGTGCCGAGGAGGCAGGCAGCGGAGCGAACGGCAATCAATGCGCCGATGCAGGGTACCGCGGCAGATATCATTAAGCGCGCCATGCTTGCTGTGAACGAGCGCCTTAAAGACAGTGCTCTTGAAGCTAAAATGGTGATGCAGGTTCACGACGAGTTGGTGTTTGAGGTTGCCGAAGACGACTTGGAGGAACTCGTCGCGGTAGTTGAAGAGACCATGACCGGAGCCGCGTCGCTCGAGGTGCCTTTGGTCGTTGATACGGGAGCCGGTGTTAATTGGGATGAGGCACACTGACGGAGACTAGGCGTGGGTTGGGTTCAATAGAAATCCGGTAACTGCTTCGATCGCTTCATGGGAACCAAGCCCTGTTTTTGCAGAAAACATGACGGACAAAGTTTGTGTCGCGCCATCTAAGGCCGAATCGACCAATCTCGCGGCAGCGATGCGTGCACCCTGTTTCAACTTGTCCGCTTTATTCATGAGGATCAGCATCGGCATTTCGGCTGCGATTCCCCACTCAATCATGTGAACGTCAAAGGGTTGCAACGGGTGCCGAATATCCATAACAAGGACCACGGCATTCAGGTTCGAGCGCAACTCCAAATAATCGTCAACGGCCTCCCCCCAGGACTTCTGGCGGCTTTTGCTAGCTTTCGCATAGCCGTAACCAGGCAAATCGACGAGTCGTCCGCCGAGACTGGTTGCGAAAAAGTTGATCAACTGGGTGCGTCCTGGTGTCTTACTGACGCGGGCGAGGTTTCGAGATCCAGTGAGGCAATTCAAAGTGCTCGACTTCCCGGCGTTAGATCGTCCGGCAAACGCGACCTCTGGGAGGGTGTCGATGGGACAGTTCGCTAGCGAATCGGCGCTGGTGAGGAAACTGGCTTCAATTTGCGGCGTCTTCCGCATGTGAATCCCTAACCCGGTTGCTATAATCGCGCGCCGCCAAAGTGGGCTCAGTTTACCATCACGCCGTGTCACGGAGTGTCTATGTATTTATCTCTAAAGAAAGCGATCATTTTCGTTGTTACTGCGTGGTTTGCGGCCACGGGTTTGGCGCAAGAATCGGATACTGATTTTCTGAGCGTGCCGAAATTTGTTGAAGGCAAGCACTACGCTCGGATTCCGATACGGGTCGAGACTCAAGACCCCAATTCCATCGAAGTCGCTGAAATTTTTTCGTATGGATGCATTCATTGCTTTCGATTTGACCCTTTAATCTCGGCATGGGCCGCCAAGGATCGCGACGGTGTCGATTTTCGGCGTGTTCCCGCTGTCTTTGGTGCGAGCTGGGCACCGCTCGCCGAGCTTTACTATGCAGCGGAGATACTAGGAGTACTCGAAAAAATTCACGAGCCTGTTTTCCGTGCTTTGCACATTGATCGTTTGGACCTCCGAGATCGTGCCGCCGTCAGGAGAATATTCAAGAGTGAGGCGGGCGTGGATCCACAAAAGTTCGATAGCGTGGTGAAATCTTTCAGTGTTCGAAGCCGCGTGCAGCAAGGCGACGGGTTGGTGCGGATGTATCGTGTGGAAGGGGTGCCCTCGATGATTGTCGATGGGATATACCGTGTGGATGCGAAAATGGCGGGAAGCAATGAGCTTATGCTGGCAGTTGTCGACTTCCTAATTGAAAAAATACGCCTGACGAAACGCAAGGGGTAATCCACCCTCCTAAAGTCCATGGCGGGTTGCACGATGGTTCTCAGTTCGCCGAACGCCGTTTCTCTAATGCAACCTCTAGCCAGCTAGGAGCGCTTAAAACCAATGTATCTTGGCATTGATCTCGGAACGTCTTCAGTAAAAGCCGTTGTTGTTGATGACGAAGGACTTGTTCAAGACGAAGCAAGTGCGCCCCTGCATGTGCAGAGACCGGGGGTCGGGATGAGCGAACAAAGCCCGAATGACTGGTGGGTGGCGGTTGAGGATGCCGTGTCCCAACTTGAGGGCTGGTCTCGGGGTGTTAGAGCCATTGGCCTATCGGGACAAATGCATGGCGCGACACTGACGAACAAAGATGGCCAGCCGTTACGCAACGCAATTTTGTGGAATGACGTTCGTGCCGATAAAGAGTGTGCCGAGCTGGAAAAACGAGTGGACGTGAAAGGTATTACCGGAAACGTTGCCATGGCAGGATTTACGGCGCCGAACCTTGCATGGGTACGTTCACACGAACGCGAAATTTTTGCTGCCACAGCAAAAGTTCTGCTGCCCAAGGATTTCGTGCGGTTTTGCATGACGGGGTTTTTTGCTACGGAGATGTCTGATGCTTCGGGAACGCTATGGCTTGACGTTAATAAACGACGCTGGTCCGAGGAAATGTTAGAGGCAACCGACATGACCTCATCTCATATGCCGGAGCTTTTTGAAGGTAGCGACGTTACCGCAGTCCTTTCCGCCGAAGTGGCCGAACGCTGGAATATGAACCGAGTGCCGGTCGTTGGCGGAGCCGGAGATCAAGCTGCCGGCGCGGTGGGCGCTGGTGCGGTGGACGAAGGGAAAGCGCTCGTGTCGATAGGCACGTCGGGTGTTATTTTCATTCCAGACCGGGAACATTTACCAAACCCTGCGCGTGGCGTTCACGCTTTCTGCCACGCGCTGCCGGATCGATGGCATCGAATGGCGGTAACCCTCTCGGCAGCGGGTGCGCTAACGTGGGTTGCTCGGATCACGAAGGCGGAGTCCGAAGCGGCCTTAATCGACGAAATTGAAGCGAGTGATGCGAGGGCTGGACGGGTCTATTTTCTGCCTTATTTGTCGGGTGAGCGAACCCCCCACAATGACGCTTCGGCGACTGGTACTTTCGTGGGACTCAGTCACGCAACGGATCGAGCAGAACTTGGTTATGCAGTACTAGAGGGCGTCGCTTTTGCCCTGAGAGATTGTCAGCAGGCTCTCACCGAGGCCGGTGCTTCACCCGAATCGATGGACGTCTTGGGAGGTGGCGCGCAAAGCGTGTATTGGGGAAAGCTCATAGCCGATGCTCTGGCCACGCCATTGACTTACCGTCGAGACGCCCAATTTGGGCCCGCTTTGGGAGCAGCTCGTCTGGCAATATTAGGAAACACGGGGCAGGATGTACGCGCGGTCTGTAGTCCGCCTCCTTTAGATTTTAGGATCCAACCGGATCCCGCTAAAGTCGATCTGATGACAGAACGCTACGCGACCTTCCAAGCGCTTTATCGTGATCTTAAAGAACGTTTCGCGTCGTTGAGATAGGAGACAAAAGTGGCCTTTTTTCCAAATATTGAAAAGATTCCGTATGTCGGGACGGCATCCGCTAACCCGCTTTCGTTTCATTATTACGATCCAGAAAAGAAAGTGCTTGGGAAATCCATGGCTGAACATTTACGGTTTGCCGTTTGCTACTGGCATTCGTTCGCGGCTCCCGGCGACGACGTCTTTGGAGATGGTACGTGGGACCTGTCTCTTATACACATCTCCGAGCCCACGAGACCGAGGCTGATCTCGTATGCCGTCTTCTGCTTGAAAA
>CAXDSX010000146.1:0-6001 GCA_963992075.1 uncultured Pseudomonadales bacterium
GTCTCGTGGGCTCGGAGATGTGTATAAGAGACAGGATTCTCGACGTTCAATTCGGTTTGAACTTGAGTATCAAAACCGTTAGCGATCCCTTCTACACCCAGAATGTCGCGGCCGTCTTCTGAAACCAGACCCATGGAGATTGGGATATGGAACGCGGATTTCGTTGGTTGATTTGGGCTTGGACCGCAACTCTGTCTTAACTGCAACGTGATCGTGTCCCCGCTCCGGCGTTCTTGTACTTCGATGACTGGCGTTCCCGCTTGTGAATACCAGTTCCGAAATTGGATTAGGTTGAGTCCCGATACTTCCTCCATGATGGCGACGAAGTCTTCCGTGGTTGCGGCTCCACCGTCGTGCCGCGAGAAGTAAAGATCGGTTGCTGCGCGAAACTGATCGGGCCCCAACATGGTCGATAACATGCGTACGACTTCGGCCCCCTTCTCATAGATCGTCGTCGTGTAAAAGTTTGAAATTTCGATGTACGAGTCTGGACGCACCGGATGTGCTAATGGGCTCGCATCTTCGGCAAATTGGCCCGTACGGAGGAAATCCACATCTTCAATTCGCTTGACGCTCGGCGAATTTACCGCCCCGCTGAATTCCGAGTCGCGAAACACGGTGAAGCCTTCTTTCAAACTCAGTTGGAACCAGTCCCGGCAGGTGACTCGGTTGCCCGACCAGTTGTGAAAGTACTCGTGGGCGACTACGCCTTCGACACGACGATACGCGTCGTCTGTGGCTGTGCTTGGCGAAGCTAAGACACAACTTGTGTTAAAGACATTGAGCCCCTTGTTTTCCATCGCTCCCATGTTGAAATCTTCGACAGCGACGATCATGAAGGTGTCGAGGTCGTATTCTCTTCCATAGGCGCTCTCATCCCACGCCATTGCGCGCTTAAGGGATTCCATCGCGTGTTTACAATCCGAAATGTTGTGAGGTTCAGAGTAAATCTGAAGCGTGACGTTTCGGCCTGAAATCGTCGTGAAGTTGTCCTCGAGTACGGCTAAATTCCCGGCCACAAGGGCAAATAAGTAGCTGGGCTTGTTAAAAGGATCGTCCCAGGTAACGACTCTCTGTCCATCAGGACTTATTTCGTCGTGGACGAGATTCCCGTTGGAAAGCATGACGCCAAATCGATCGGCATCGGCGATTATCGTGGTACTAAACTTGGATTGAACGTCCGGCCTGTCTGGGTAGTACGTTATTTTTCGAAAGCCTTCGGCCTCGCATTGGGTGCAATACAAATCGCCGGATCGATAGAGACCCTCCAGCGCCGTGTTGGAATCCGGATAGATCCGTGTTCGGATCGTTACCTCGAACTTCGCTGGCAGGGCAACGATGGACAGTGTGGCCGCATCGACTGAATACTCGGTGCTGGTTAGCTGACGGTTGTCGACGGCCACGCTCAAGAGTTCAAGATCGACGCCATCGAGCCGTAATGCCGTCGGTTCGTCGCCCCTTCGATGGAAGATCATTGTCGATTCGACATCGGTGTGATCGGAACCAAGATCAAAGGTCAAACAGGTCGACTTTAGATCGAAGGGGTACGGACGATAGTCCCGTAAGTGCACCGGTTCTAGATCAGGAATCATTGATTGTTTCGGTCGTGCTCGGGCAGCGCACGTTGGCCCATTTGGTGGTCGATTCGTCGCATAGGAACGAACCTTAAGCCCAGGATCGAGCTTCTGCCACCCCGATGATAGCGTCGTGGAATTAACTAACGGTGATAGACTAGTTCTTCGCCGAAAGTGAATGAGTTTGAATGCAAGCAGTTGACGAGAAAGTCCTCGCGCGTGTCACGGAGTGTTTGTCCGAAGGCAAGACCTGTTGGCTCGCAACCGTTGTGGCGACCTACGGATCATCACCTCGCCCTGTGGGATCTCTGCTCACATGCGACAGTAATGGCGAGATCGTGGGTTCACTGTCCGGGGGATGCGTTGAGGACGATCTATTAGAGAAACTGACGCACGGACAGTTAGCTAACGAGCGTGCACAATTTTTTCGTTATGGAGATGATGAAGCCGAAGCCGAGAAACTTGGTCTGCCCTGCGGGGGCCACTTGGACATTATCGTTGAGGCGTTACAGGCACCCATGCTGCCTCATTTTGAGGAAATCACACGGCGCGTTGGCGCGCGTCATCTATGCCAACGTACGGTAAATCTTCGTGATCGTTCGATCGTAACGAATAACGTGGATCGGTTTGAAGAACTCCGTTATGACGAAGACGATCAAACGCTCACTCAAACGTACGGACCACGGTATCAACTGTTTCTTATAGGCGCAGGGATGGTCTCGCAGTATGTGGCGGAAATGGCACAAGCACTCGATTACCGGGTTGTGGTTTGTGATCCGCGGCAAGACGTACTGGATGGTTTTCCCGTTGAAGACGTTGAAAAGATTTGCGATATGCCGGATGACGCGATCAGGGAAACGGCTAACGATCAACATACGGCGATAGTCGCTTTGACGCATGACCCGCGTATTGACGATATGGGTTTGATGGAGGCCTTAAAAACTGGCGCGTTCTATGTGGGTGCGATGGGCTCATCTCGAACCTCGGATAGCCGCCGGGATCGACTTCGAGCGCTTGATATCAGCGAAGACGAGTTAAACCGTCTACACGCTCCCGTGGGATTGCCAATTGGTAGTAAAACACCGCCTGAGATTGCGCTTGCGATATTGGCTGAAATTACGGCCATTCGTAAACAACAAGAAACCCTCGAAAGCAGCGAACCAATTGTCGAGGGATCTCTGGAACTTGAGTCGGAGTCATCGGCAGCTAGCTCAGAAGTCCTCGTCGGTTGACGGACGGAGATAAGCTGCGTGGGGCGGTACTTCTTCTGGCAGCAGGTGCCTCCACAAGATTCGGATCGGACAAGCGGAAGCTATTATTTGATGAGACCCCCCTGCTGAATTATGCGGTCGCGCTCTATACGCGAGTGTGTCCTCGTGTGCTCGTGGTTGTGCGGCCGGGTGAAGAAAGTATCCAAGGCCTGGTCGATGGATCTTGCGAGTGGGTTGTAGCAGAAGATGCCAATCTAGGTATGTCTCGAAGCATTGCGGCGGGCATCAAGGCTTTAGGGGTTGCTCCTTGGGTCATCATTGGTCTTGCGGATATGCCTTACGTTTCGCCGGATACGGTCGTTCGAATTGCCCGAGCACTTGATGCGGGAGCCGCGATCGCTCGCCCCTGTTACCGTGGGCGGTCCGGTAATCCCGTAGGTTTTAACGATCGGTTCTTCGGTTCCCTTAGCAAACTTGACGGTGATCGCGGTGCTCACACGTTAATCGAGGGTCATATCGACGATGTCCTAGACGTTGAGGTTAACGATGAGGGAATTTTTCGGGACATCGATCGGCCTGAAGATATGGTCTAAAGACCGCCCCCTAATCGGCTAGCCCAGTCGAGTTTGCTACGGCAAGCGTCGAAAAAACTATGCCCAACCGGGTAGGCTAAGTTCAGTGCGTGCGGATGCTTTTGGATTTCGACGTGATCGCCCGCCCTAAGGACGAAATCGACCTGCGAATCTGCACTCACCATCGGAGTATCCGCTGTATCTCCCAACTCGACTCTGATTCTAGATTCGCCGCGGATAACGAGTGGTCTTGATGTCAGCGTGTGCGGGAACATGGGGACGACCACAATCGCGTCCAGTCCTGGGTGCATTATGGGTCCCCCTGCCGATAGCGAATAAGCCGTCGAGCCGGTCGGTGTCGCGATGATGAGACCGTCCGAACGTTGCTCGTAGACAAATTCGTCATCCACGAAGAGGCTGAAATCCATCATTCGGGACATCGTTCCCGCATGGACGACGAGGTCATTGAGCGCCGCACTGGATCCCCCGTCTTTTCCTTTGCTACGGACATTCATGTCCAGCAAAAAGTGCTTTTCGACACGGTATTGACCCAATAACACCTCACGCCCCTGGCGCTCAATTTGATCAGGTGAAACGTCTGCTAGGAAACCTAAGCCGCCCCGATTAATACCAAGCACAGGGACGCCGGTGTGTGCGAGATCGCGAGCAACTCCTAAGATACTGCCATCGCCTCCAACCACAACAATTAGATCGCAGTCGCGACCCAAATCGGCCCGTTTCTCCGTTGTTAGGTCGTCCGATTCGAGCAAAAGCGCGGTATCGGTTTCGACGACGTATTCCACGCCAATCTCCTCGAGTAGATTCCGAACGCTGTGCAACGAATCAAGCACGCGGGGATTACCTCGCCTGCCGATAAGTCCCACCCGATTGAAGGTTTTTGTATTCATCAATATGCTCCGCGGGGCGATTATACGCACGCGAGCTCAATCGAGGGTTCTTGAAACCGAGTTCTCGGCGCTTCACTCTAGGTGTGGGCGATCTCATTTGTGATCTGCGATCGCATGAGGATCTCACAGCATCATAATTCGGAGGGTTATCAAGGTGGCGGGTTCGACGAAAAATGCCAAAGGCGATATCGCATCGGGCGCGGGGGTCTGGGAAGTGATGCGATCGGAAGCCAAAACCAAGGCGATAGAGGAGCCCATTCTCGGGAGTTATTTCCATGCGACCGTGCTGAATCATGACAGTTTTCGATCGGCACTCAGTTTTCGATTAGCAAGTAAGCTCGACAACCCGATGCTGCCCACCATGCTTATTCGTGACGTTATTGAGCAAGCCATGAACGATGATGCAAGCATCCTCGCTTCAGCCGAAATGGACGTCTTGGCGAACTACCAGCGAGACCCGGCTTGTGAGGATTTATCTACCCCGTTTCTATACTTCAAGGGTTTTCATGCCTTACAGGCCTATAGGATTTCCCATTGGCTCTGGACACACGAAAGACACACGCTCGCTCAATTTTTCCAGAGTCAGATCAGTGTTGGGTTGGGCGTTGACATACATCCGGCCGCAAAGATCGGCCATGGACTGATGCTAGATCATGCGACGGGCATCGTCGTTGGGGAGACCGCGGTAATCGAAGACGACGTGTCGATTTTGCATTCCGTGACATTGGGAGGAACAGGCAAAGAAGCCGGTGATCGACATCCTAAAATTCGACACGGCGTTTTATTAGGCGCCGGGTGCAAAGTGATTGGGAACATAGAGGTCGGTGAAGGCGCGAAGGTGGGTGCGGGAAGCGTTGTTCTAGATCATGTGCCGCCGCACGTTACGGTTGCCGGGGTTCCTGCTGAAATTGTCGGGCGACCTTCAGAGGATAATCCCGCGTTTGGTATGGACCAGACGATTGCCTCGGGCAAATAGGCCAAAGGTTGTTGCGTCCATTGGGCGAGCACCTGAGACGCAGTGATTACAAATTGAGTAGCGAAAAGCCTTCCGATGGCTAACTAGCGGTCTTTAGATGGCCGAGACACTGAATAATTCTTCGAGTACTGATCCGCGGACTCTTCGGATATGGCGTTTCGTTGACGGGAAATCCGGGCACGAAAAGCAAACGCTTGGGTTAACCGAGGCATTGTCAGGCAGCGTGACGCTAGTCGTTCGAGACTTTGACGTTCGAACGCCCAGCACTTGGTGTGCGGAGATTAAGGCAAGACTGCAGAAACGAAGAGGTATTCGCTGTGGGCCGGATCTCATCATCGGTGCAGGCCACGCGACGCACTGGCCGATGCTGATGACAAGGCTGTTCTGTGGTGGTCGTACGGTTTTGCTCATGAGCCCTTCCCTACCCACGCGATTTTTTGATTTGGTGTTCGTGCCACGCCACGATCGGCGCCGAGAAGCGAATAATCAGATTGAAACGGTGGGTGTAATCGGTCCGATGCAACAAGCGGAGAAAGACCCTCGGGCCGCGTTGATTTTAGTGGGGGGTGTGATTCGACACTGCGATTCCCGTGATTAGAAGGTTCTTCAACAAGTCCAAACGTTGATTCGGGAGAATCCAGAAAATATCAGAAAAATGCTCAAAGATAGAGATGTACAATTTGACCTTGACCTACTCCTAGAACTTGATAAAAAACGAAGGGAGATGATAATTAGTACAGATAGTCTTAGAACTGTCTCT
>CAXDSX010000147.1:0-5977 GCA_963992075.1 uncultured Pseudomonadales bacterium
GTCGATTTGCTGAATCGATGGGGGCCAATCCCTATACTTTTCTCGGGTTGGCAGGTGTTGGCGATCTAATGGTGACATGCACTTCGCCACTATCCAGAAATTACCAATTGGGTTTTCGGATCGCGGGCGGTTTGTCGTTACATGAAGCGATGGATGAGTTGGGTAAGTTAGCCGAAGGTGTCAACACCTTGCACGTCGTGCACCAAAAGCGTGAACAATTGGGCGTGTACATGCCGTTAGCCGAAGCGCTATTCCATGTGTTGTTCGAACAAGGGGCGATAGACGAGGTAGTCGGTGGATTGATGACGGGTGAGCAGCAAGTTGACGTTGAATTTGCTAAGCCAACGACGTGGAGTGTGGCAAATTGAAGTGGTGGCCGATCATCACTGTGTTTGGGTTATTTGCGTCGGCGAGTGAGGATATACCTGGTGCTTTTGATCTCAACGAAGTCGATCGTTTTCCTCGATCTTGGATCGTCAAATTTCAAAGCCGAGAAGAATCACGACCCCACGAGTTCATAGTCGGTCCGGTCGACAAGATGGGGCAAGAAGTTCGGTTTGAAAATTCGATTCGTACGGACGGCGAGAAAATTCGAATGACCTACCAGATTCCTCCGGGTTACAAATTGGTCGAGGTGCTCCATCACTATGAAGATCAAATAAGTCGGATGGCTGACAAGCTTCTATTCCAGTGCAATGGCCCCGCTTGTGGAAGGTCCTCAATTTGGGCTAACGACGTGTTTGGTATACGTCTTCTGGCCGCCCCCAATAGGAATCAACATTATCTTGCAGCGACATTTACCGTGGATGGGAATCAATCATTGGTTGCGATTTATCTCGTTGAGCGGGGCAACAAACGAATCTATGTCCACACCGAACAGGTCTTAACAGGAACTCGTCTTGAATTTGACGGGAATCGCGACTTTGCGGAACGGCTATCAAAGCGCGGATTTCTTCAGATCGATGGGATTGTCCCCAACCCACAAGGCGTGTTTGACGAAAGTCAGCTGAAACAATTGGACATGCTCGCGGGGTCGTTGACAAGTTTTGTTGGACAACAAATTTATGTGGTGTGTCACCTGTACGGATCCCTGGATGTCGATGTTCTACTTGAACGATCCAAGGAGTGCGCGGGAATCGTGGCAGAACGTATTGCTGAGGTCAGCGGTGTGACAATGCTGCCGTTTGGCGCGGGCCCAATGGCTCCGACGCAGCAAGCAACGTACGCGAGACTGGAGCTTGTGCTTCCTAGCCGTCTCCGGAGTGAGTGACGCGTATAGAAGTCCGGCGGGGACGGAGGCACTGATTCAGTATGTCACGACTCGGCTAGCTCAAGCTCCAGATATCTTTTACGGCCACGGATCGATTAACGCGGAAATGGAAGCATGGATCTTGGTGCACGGTCTTCTGGAGCAGAAGGTCGTCGATTCGATCGACGTGCACTTTGAACGGATCGTAGAGGATTGCCTGTCGCTTCGCCTTCGTGAACGGATTCCGGCGGCGTACCTGACGGGGTTAGCTTGGTACTTCAATCGATGGTTCGACGTTGCCCAGGGCGTAATGATTCCTCGCTCGCCGATTGGCGAAATGATCGAGACGAACCTAAGACCCTGGTTGAGAGAGCCACCCGAACGTATTTTAGATCTGTGCTGTGGGACGGGATGTCTTGGCGTCATGGCAGCGTTGGCATTCCCAGGAACCTCGGTGACGTTGGTAGATAATGATGAACGGGCCTTATCTTCTGCCCGATCGAACGTCGTACGGCACGGCGTGTCGGATGCCGTCGAGATTGTGAAATCGGATTTGTTTGATGAACTTAACCCGTGTCTGTATGACGTTATTATTGCCAATCCTCCCTATGTTTCTTTGGGCGAACTCGAGCTTCTGCCGGATGAATATTCCCATGAGCCACGGACAGGTCTGGTCGCGGGATACGACGGGCTTGCCTGTTGGCGCACCATTTTGATGAAGGTTGGCGAGTGGATTTCACCCAGAGGTGTCTTGGTCGGTGAAACTGGCAGTGCAACAGTCAACTTTTTGAACGCATTTTCGTCGTACGACATTTATTGGCCGGTACTCGATAGCGCGGTTCGGCAGGAGGATGGAGGGTTCGGCGTTTTCGTGGCCGACGCAGAAACATTCTTGCGGTAAGCTGAGTGAATGGCTGGCAATACGTTTGGACAGACCTTTACCGTTACGACGTTTGGCGAAAGTCACGGACTCGCGATGGGCGCCGTGGTCGATGGTTGTCCTCCGGGTCTTGAAATTAGTGAAGACGATCTACAAGGAGACTTGAATCGCAGACGGCCGGGCCAGTCGAAATATACGACACAGCGTCGGGAAGACGATCTAGTAAAAATTCTTTCGGGTGTTTTTGAAGGAAAAACCACCGGCACTCCAATCGCACTCGTCATCGAAAACACGGATCAACGTTCGAGAGATTACGGACGGGTCAAAGATCTATACCGGCCCGCTCATGCGGACTTCACCTATGACCGAAAGTACGGCCACCGGGATTATCGTGGGGGTGGTCGCGCATCGGCAAGGGAAACGGCGATGCGAGTTGCAGCTGCGGGGATCGCAAAGAAATACCTCCGTTTGACCTTTGGCACCGAGATACGAGGTTATCTTGCTGAGATCGGGCCCATCAGACCGGACGTAAAGTCGTTAGATACGGTCTACGAGAACCCATTTTTCTGCCCGGATCCAGAAATGATCGACCCGATAGCCGAATTAATTGATCAACTTCGTCGCGACGGTGATTCCATCGGTGCCAGAGTTAATGTCATTGCAAACAACATGCCCGTCGGTTTAGGCGAACCGGTGTTCGACAAATTGGATGCCGAATTGGCGGCGGCACTCGTAAGCATTAATGCCGTCAAAGGCGTCGAATTCGGCGCCGGCTTCGGGGTTATTCAACAACGAGGCAGCGAACATCGGGATGAGATGGATACGTCCGGGTTCCTTTCCAATGATGCGGGAGGAATTCTGGGCGGCATATCGTCGGGTCAAGACATTGTGGTGAGCATTGCCTTGAAACCAACGTCGAGCCTGACGCAGCCTGGTAAGAGCGTTGATCGTGAGGGAAACGAAGTGGAGGTGGTCACCACGGGACGTCACGATCCGTGTGTCGGTATTCGTGCAACGCCTATTGCTGAGGCGATGGTAGCGCTCGTGCTCATGGATCATGCGCTTAGAGATAGGGCGCAGAATGCAGATGTAATTAGGTAGGGTTGTCGACTTGAAGTCGACGGATCCCATGACGTATGTGCGGGACATGTAGAATGTTTTATTCCTCCTTCAGAGCCACACGGGTAAGCGACTTTTGTAGAGCGAAAACATGAGTAAAACCCTCTACGATAAAATCTGGGATGCGCACGTTGTTGGGCAGCGGTCTGATGGAACGACCATTTTGTATATCGACCAGCACTTGTTGCACGAGGTCACTTCGCCCCAAGCTTTTGAAGGTTTAAGGCTGGCCGGAAGATCCCCGTGGCGGCTGGGAGCGAACCTTGCTACGCCGGATCACAATGTGCCAACGAAGAATCGAGCGGCTGGGGTCGAGGGAATAGAAGACCCGATAGCTAGAGAACAGGTCATAGCGCTGGATCGAAATTGCAATCATTTCGGTATTCGCCAGTTCGACATGACGGATCCGCGACAAGGCATCGTCCATGTAATAGGTCCGGAGCAAGGGGCTACTTTGCCTGGAACGACGATCGTTTGCGGTGATTCGCACACATCGACCCACGGTGCATTCGGGGCACTGGCTCATGGTATTGGTACCTCGGAAGTCGAACACGTTCTCGCGACGCAGTGTTTGGTTCAAACGAAATCTCGGAATATGCGAGTCGAAGTGCAAGGTAAGTTACGAGAGGGCGTGTACGCGAAGGATATCGTGCTCGCGATTATCGGCGAGTTGGGAACCGCCGGAGCGACGGGACATACCATCGAATACACGGGCGACGCGATCCAGTCCTTGTCGATGGAAGGACGGATGACCGTATGCAATATGTCGATTGAAGCAGGTGCGCGTGCAGGTCTAGTGGCAGTCGATGATGTGACGCTGAATTACATTGAGGGTCGTCCGCTAGCGCCGGAAGGAGAACGGCTTGAAATGGCGGAACAGTATTGGCGGGGCTTGGTGTCCGATCCTGGAGCTAACTTCGATTTATTCACCGAGTTGGACGCCGGCTCGCTGAAACCGCAGGTATCTTGGGGAACCAATCCCGAGCTTGTTGTTGACATAGATGATGTCGTTCCTGCGCCCGATAGCTTTGACGATCCAGCCAAAGAGGAAACGGCATTTAGGGCACTTGAGTATATGGGCTTGGAACCCGGGATGCCGATGACGGAGCTTCAACTCGATCGTATTTTCATTGGCTCCTGCACGAATTCTCGTATTGAAGATTTGCGAGCCGCGGCAGAAGTTGTAAAGGGCCGGAAGGTTTCCTCAGTGTTGAAATCTGCCATCGTCGTACCGGGATCAGGGCCGGTTAAGGCCGAGGCCGAGCAGGAGGGTTTAAACCAAATTTTTCTCGATGCAGGCTTCGAATGGCGGGATCCGGGGTGCTCTATGTGTCTGGCCATGAACGCGGATCGTTTGTATCCGGAAGAACGTGCCGCGTCCACTTCGAATCGAAATTTTGAAGGGCGTCAAGGACACCTAGGACGCACACACCTTGTTAGTCCAGCGACAGCGGCTGCTAGTGCTATAGCAGGACATTTTGCCGACCCACGCGAGTTTATGTGATGGATCCTTTTAACGTTCATCGGGGAACCGTGATTCCACTCGACCGAGCAAATGTGGACACCGATCAAATCATCCCAAAGCAGTTCCTTAAATCCATTAAGCGGACCGGCTTTGGCGAGAATTTATTCGATGCCTGGCGCTTTATGGATGAAGGCGAGATTGGCAAGAACCCCAACGAACGGGAAATTAATCGGGAATTTATTCTTAATGATCCTCGATACCAGGGCGTTAGCATCCTACTGGGACGGCAAAATTTTGGTTGTGGTTCTAGCCGAGAGCACGCGGTATGGGCTTTATCGGAGTTTGGTATTCGGTGCGTTATTGCCCCGAGCTTCGCTGACATTTTTTATAATAATTGCTTTAAAAATGGACTGTTACCCATTGTATTTAAAGAAAAAATAATAGACTATTTGTTCGATCTGGCGACAGGTCCACGAGCATTAGAGATTGAAGTTAATCTCGAAAGGCAGCGGCTCACTATTGATTCCGCGGACGATATTCCTTTTGACATAAACCCAGGGCGGAAAGCACCTTTGTTACTCGGGCTCGATGATATTGGTATGACGTTTAAGCATGCAGACGATATTCGCGATTTTGAAGTCCGGCATCGCCAGGTCATGCCGTGGATTTTTGACCATGACGAAACATAAGGTTCTGATACTGCCCGGTGACGGTATTGGGGCGGAAGTGATGCCGCACGTCGTACGAGTATTGAAAGCAGCTGCTCAGGGACGGGCGGAACTTGATCTTTCGATGGCGGACATCGGCGGAGTTGCTATCGACCGATACGGTAGACCCTTGCCGAAGGAAACCCTGAACGTGGCTCGTCAATCAGACGCAATTCTTCTTGGCTCGGTTGGGGGCCCGAAGTGGGATCACTTGGCCATGGACGATCGACCCGAGCGAGGCCTCCTACAGATTCGGGCAGCATTGGATCTATACGCTAACCTGCGCCCAGCTGTGGCTTTTCCCTCGCTTGCGAACGCCTCGTCTTTGAAAACGGAATTGGTGACGAACCTCGACATTTTGATCGTTCGTGAACTGACGGGTGGGATTTACTTTGGCGTTCCTCGCGGTATTGAACATGCGAAGGAAGGCCGCCGCGGTTACAACACGTTTGAGTACGACGAGCATCAGATTGCACGAATTGCGCGAACGGCTTTTGACCTTGCTCGTCAACGAGGTCGTCGTCGTTGCTCAGTGGACAAAGCCACCGTGCTCGAGG
>CAXDSX010000148.1:0-5931 GCA_963992075.1 uncultured Pseudomonadales bacterium
GGTGCGATCCAAAGAAAAATCTTTGTTCTTATCAAAGATCCAACCGTTGACGTGGACGATGTCGAGATGGCGATCGTTATCAAAATCGGCAAAGCAACTGCCCCAGCCCCAGCCACCGTCTTCTACCCCAGCGGTGGCACTTACATCTTCAAATACACCCGAGCCACGATTTCGGTAAAGGCGATTACCAAACAACCCCTCACCTCCTTCGACCGAGGAGTCGAGTACATCCAAGGTATAGATGGACGTCACGAACCAATCCATGTCGCCGTCGTTGTCGTAGTCGCCCACCGACGCGCCCATGCCGTTTTGATCAACAATGACGGCTCGGTTGGTCGTTTTAGTGAATGTCCCATCGTCGTTATTCACGAACACCTGGCTCTCACCAAAATCCGACGCCATCAGCAAGTCGCCGTCCCCGTCTCCGTCGATATCACTGAAATTTTGTGTGTACGTCCAATCGATGTCTTGTTCTATCAGCTCTGTCGCAATGCCGGCATCAACGCTTGAGGCGACAAAGGAGCTGTTCCCTTGATTCCGCCAAACGGTTTCTGTCTCATCACCCGGCGATCGATTCGTCCCCCAGTGGCTGAGGAAAAGATCGAGATAGCCATCCCGGTCGTAATCGTAAAAAGTTGCGGAGAAGGTGTTGGGGCTCGTTAACCGAATACCGGACGTGGCGGTAATGTCGATGAAGACACCCTCGCGGTTTTCCAGTAAATAGTATGGGTCGCCTTCAACCGCCCCAACAAAGAGATCCAAATCACCGTCGCCATCGATGTCGCCGAAGGCTGGCCCATTACCCCAATGGGTGAAATCGACACCGAGCTCCGCTGCGACATCCACAAACGTCCCATCGCCTTGATTCTGATACAGGCTATTGGGGTCGGTATCGCCACCCACCACGTAGAGATCGACGTCTCCATCCCCATCGTAATCGGCTGCCGCAACGCCGCCGCTCGCGCGCGTGGTTTCCGATAAGTCGGATACCAAATGGTCGAACTTTCGCTCGAGTCCCACGGCAGTTAACTTTGAAAATCCCCCGGAATTATTTTCTTCGGTCGGAGAAGAGACGTTCGTATTTGGTGTCGAGCTTGTGATTGTGGTGCTATCGCCACCACTTCCGCCACAACCCGCGAGGATCTGAGCAGCAATCAACAGGTACCAGCAGCTTGAGGGGATCCTCACGCGATCGATTTAAGGAGTTCCGCGCACGAAACCAGATTAATCGGCTGCTGCGTTAGCCCCACGTCGAGCCAACTCTTCTTGTTCGAGCAGGCGTGCACCACGAAGTATATTTCCCATCGCGTAGTTACCTTCATGGCAGGCGTATTCGTAGACGCGTTCGTCGGTATTTTTCCATACGTACTCACCGCTCCATGGTCGTTCCCAAATGGTTGGATCGTCCACCGTGAAGTTGTAGAGCAGGTGCCCATCCTCTCGAAGTGTAAACCGCTCAACAAGATGGAGGTTTTCATCGCCCCCGTAGAGACCCGTGTCCTCCCGAAAATTCGTGGTGTCTACGACTAAGGTGTCACCTTCCCAATGTCCGATCGAATCGCCAAGCCAATGCCTTGTATCGGACGACGGATGCTCGGAATTAAGACGGATCACGCGCGCGTCGTGAACCATCTCCAACAAGATGACGACGTGATCTTCGGATTGCACGATACGCTTAAAGTTGTTGTAGAGGCCGGGCAGCATCGGCGGACCAGCACTAAAGCCAAGTAAACAGCGCTCGGCCAGCGCAAGCTCTTCCGGACCATCGAAGGGGCCAGCACCATCCGTATCCAACCACGAAGCTGTGCCATCGTTATCGTGCGTAAATGAGCTGAAATTGTCGCCCATCTTTAGTTGTCCCTTGGTCGTCATTCTTGGTTTTCTGCCGTTGGGCGGGTCGTAGACGATGGATGTACGAAACTTGCCGTCGATGTCCAATACGTGATCGCCAGGATCGACCCAAAAACTGTTGTAGCCTCCGACGCCCCCGGCTCCCGCTTGGTTATTTCCATCACCACCTTTGACTGGAGCACCGCGATTGGGGTCACTAATCCTGCTGGCAGCAGCTTGCAAGGCGGAGACAAGACCGGTTTGCATCCTTTCGGCCTGCTTTTCGGTCATAAATTGATTCTTGCCAAAAATTCGTGGACGTTCTTCAGGCGTTAACGACCCGGAATCGTAATTACCCGTCAAATCAGGGTGACCTGAAGGCATACGAGGGACATCGCCCAGCACTCCTTGGCTGAAATAGGCCACGCTCATCAAGCACAGTAGTAGCTTTTTCATGATGTCTCCTCTAAAAGCCAGTTGCCGCACACTGCCGGTTGATCTCGTCTATGATCTCACAAACCCGGATGGACTCCGCACGCGTAAATTGCGGCATTTCTTTTAAGCCTGCTTCGAAGCAACGATGCACTGCCTGCGCTTGGTAGATAAAGCCGTGTTGGTTGCCTCCACTCCAGGTCCAACCCTTGTAGTTAATTAGCTTCTCGCCGGTCCAACGCGAACCCGCCGGTTGACCTCTCGTGATCGGTGCTGGTGTGGGTATCGGATAGTCAAAACGTTCGACCTGATTAAACGGGCCGTTACTTGGATTACGATCCTGATTCCAGTGAGTTTCGCTCCAATCCCCTACCCAACCTTCACTGGGATCCAGTTCCATCACGGGCTTTCCGTCATCCTTTCGGATACCTCGACGTGGAGGTCGTCCGGTTCGAATCGTTAAGGCCGTTGGGTGATGAGATGGGGTTTCGATCGTAATACGACCTTTCGTGCCGACGTATTGTGTTTCTTCAAGGAAACGACCCGATGGAAACGTAATTACCGCGATACCTTGTTGTTCCGCGTACTGAAGAATGGCCGCACTCGGAGGTGCGCCGTGTCCTGAAAAAACGTCGTTAGCGTAGGGCTGTCCTCGCATTTTTCGACCCGTCGCCGCAATCACTGGCATTTCGTCGGTGCCAAAGCCTGTGATTGCCGGATTTAGCGCGTACACCCGGTCCGGATAGTCAGCTTGGACGACTTGAAGAACGCCGATGTCGCCCCGCTCAATGGCGGCACGAGCATGCTCTACCGCTGGAAAGAAACGCAGCCACATGCCTTCCTGACAGAATACCCCGGCTTGATCCGCCGCTGCGTATATTTCACGAGCCTGTTCAGCTGTGTCGGTGAAAGGTTTTTCGCATAGCACGTGCTTGCCGGCATTTATTGCCGTCAGCATGTCTCTATGGTGATCCCACGTTTTCGAGGCAATGTAAACAATGTCGACAGTCGGGTCGTTGCATAGCTCCTCGTACGAGCCATAAGCTGTCGGGATACCGTGGGCTTCTGCGTACGCTACGGCTCTTGATTTATCGCGGGCCGCTACCGCGGTCACGCTCGCTCCTGGGACATCTTGGAGTGATTTGATCCAATCCGAGGCGATTGCTGACGCACTAATAATTCCCCAGCGTAGTGGGAAATCGATACCCTTCTCATCGGTCTGTCCAAGACGAATATCGAGTGGCGTACTCATCGGCCAGCCATTAAAAAAATTCGGATCGTCGGTAACCGCTGTAGGTTCCTGCTCTTGATCACTCATGAGTACACTCCGTAACGATTACCTCTCCTTTTTACCGAAAAAGCGTTTGAAAGTCCTAACCGGTCGGGCAACAGACTTTTTCGTACAATAGGCGATCATCAGGAGTCAGCCGAATACGCGTATTGATGCTGTCACCGGAACAACAGACTGTAGCCGCCCGCGAGCAATTGCTAGAAGAAGGCTTCTGCGTTCTCGACGACGTGCTTGAACATCCTTTTCTACGAGAGCTCCGTGATTGGTCTGACCATCTCCTGCGCACGACAAAGCTTTCTCCGAAATGGAAATATCAAGGTTCCGATATCCACATCAGCGGTATTCGTCATCGCTCGAAACGCAACAGCGAACTGCCCACCCACGAGATTGTTGATCGATTAATCGAGTATCCCGCCGGGATACTGGAAGCGCTACAACTAGACGACCATCGGTCTGGTGGGACGTTCCAGATTATTTCCAAGCCGCCACACGGCGCGCCACTGTACTGGCATCAGGATTGGGCGCGTTGGAATGATCCTGTCAGCATGTCACCTTGGCCGCAGCAAATCTTTCTCAATTGGTACCTTTCCGACACCAACGTTGCTAATGGGTGTTTAAGAGTCATTCCCAGGAGTCATCGGCAACGAATCGATTTGCATAGTCATTTGGTCGCGCCTCATGAGGGCGGCGGCTACGATGTCGATGAAGAGAATGAATGGATGTTTCTAGATCATCCGAATGCCATCGACGTTCCCGTTAAGGCGGGTCAGCTGCTCATCGGTGATGCCAGAATTCTTCACGGAACTCATGGCAACTCGTCCTCGGATAAACGCACCGTTCTGCTCGGTTGGTACTATCGAAAGTCTAACGATGCACCTGCTACATGGCGCGGCGATATTCCGCAGGAAATTCTCGATAGGGACCCCGACTTACCGTTCGAATGGAACCGAGAGCCTGGTCACTATCTTATTTAGGTTATCCCACGGCTTCCATGAAGCGTGCGTTCATGTGCAGATACGCGTTTGCATTGGGATGCTGGGCCCAAATAGCCTGCCACTCGGGTGAACTTCCAAAGGCCGCAAATCCCTTATCACGGTCTTCCTTGCTCGCCCAGCGAATAATCCAACAGACGTTGGGTTGACCGTTGGGAGAGACACTGGGCGCGGAACCACCGACCTCGGCATCGATGTCGCAATCCATCCAAAAATCGATGACATCTAAATTTTGCTTCAGCCAAGGGGCAGCTATTTCTTCCGCCCATTGACGGTAAGCCCCTAACCATTCCGCTTCAATGGTGTAGTCGCGAATTTCGACGATCGGTCCAGACATTTGTTCTTCCATGGGTTTCGGTTTGCGTCAAAAATACGCTGAATGATTTGGTGACCGCAAGGTGGCTGATATCAAGCGGCTAAAATCCGTTTGTTGATAAGATTCCTAGACGTGTGTCGGCAACGTATCCGAACTCAAATTCATCGCATGCAATAGAAGGTGGGCGAAGCCATGAGCGAACCATTCATCCTCACGATTACCAACGCGGTCGCAACGATTAGCATCAACGATGCGCCACACAATCGCATGATGTTGGAATACATTGATGCTCTCGAAGAGGAACTACCAAGGCTTCAGGACGACGAAAGAGTCCGAGCGCTGGTGTTCACTGCCGAAGGGCTAGATCACTTCTCCGTGGGCATGAACCTGAAACAGTTTGGCGAAGGTGCTGAACGAAAGGGAGGAGCCGATGGGTTGCTCGATCAACGACTCCGAGTGCTGAACATGATCGAAACTCTTGGAAAACCAAGTATTGCGACTCTTTTTGGCTATTGTCTTGGTGGCGGGCTGGAATTACCTCTCGCTTGCCATTTTCGTCTAGCAGCCGATCAAGGTGCGCAGATAGGACTGCCTGAGATGGACCTAGGCGGGGTTCCGGCCTGGGGAGGCTCGGCACGACTGCCACGGTGCGTTGGTCGAGACTACGCCCTCGACATGATCTTGCGTGGTCGAAAAATTGATGGGCAAGAGGCATTACGCATAGGCCTCGTAACGGAGCTCTGTCCAATCGACGGGCTAAAAGAGCGAGCTCAGATCCTTGGGGAGGAATTGGCCAAGCAGCCGCGCCTGGCGATTAAAGGCATGTTGGAAACCATTGTGGGGTTCGAGTCGAAAGGTCTTGCCGAATCTCTGCTTGATGAGCGTACCGCCGTGCGTCAAACGCGAGGGACGACGGACTCCCAAGAAGGCATGCGTGCTTTTCTTGAAAAACGCGATCCAGTATTTAATCAGGCGCCAGATTAGCGCATACGCAGACGAGCAAACGAGCAAACGAGCAAACGAGCAAACGAGCAAACGAGAGGTTACTTAAGTCTTGATCTCGGTAGCGA
>CAXDSX010000149.1:0-5888 GCA_963992075.1 uncultured Pseudomonadales bacterium
ATACGACATCAGCCTCGGTCTCGTGGGCTCGGAGATGTGTATAAGAGACAGCTTCCGTTTTAGCCCATATGGAAAAAGACTGCTTTGTTACCGTCGGGGTCTCGGAAATACCCGCCATAGAAGGTCGGCATACGTTCGCCCGGTGCGCCCTCGTCACTACCGCCTAGTTCCATTGCTCGGGCATGTAGTTCGTCAACTTTTTCACGTGAACCCGCTCGTAAAGCAACCATGTTGCCGTTGCCGGGTGATGCGTCTTCTTCGTTGTAAGGCACGCAAACGGCGAGCATAGGAGAATCCATACCTGATCCAATCATTGCAATACGACCCATGTCCATCATCACCGTTGCGCCGAGAGGTTCCAGTAGTCCTGACCAGAATGCCTTGGCTTGTTCCATGTCCTTCGTTCCGATCGTGATGTAACCGATCATGTTCAGTTCTCCGTTAGATTTAATTGATTGTATACAAGGATTCTCGCGGTTAAACCGAATTTTCTTTTCACTGAAGACTCGGCAATTACGACGGGTCGGGACGATTTACATAGGGACAGTTACCAGGATAGATTGAGGACTTATGTCGATCGAGCTTGAGACCGATGTCGATCACTTCCAAAGGGAAGGATGGGTTCGAGTCGACAACGTGGTTCCCAAAAAAGAACTTGATGCAGTCGTCGATCTGATATGTGAGTTTTTTGTGGTTGATCGGGAACGAATGGATCCGGGACGCAAGTTTGGTGAGGTGGTGAACGGGCTAGTTCCCGTGCACCAGCACCAGGCGTTATGGGATTCTCGCCAAGAGCCCGCAGTGCACGCCGCGTTCAGTGCCATACACGGAACTGAGCGACTATGGGTCAGTATGGATCGTGCTTCGTACAAACCACGGCTATCGAAGAGGGCGAAATACGTGCGTGGGGACGCAAACGTTATACACGTCGACAAAAACCTAAAAGACGAAGTGTTTACCGTGCAGGGAGTCCTTTATCTGACGGATACATCGGAAGACCAAGGCGCATGGGAATGTGTTCCAGACGTGTTTCGTGAGATCCGTGATGATGGCCGGAGAGACTTGAGAAGCGGGGACGACTTTTCCAAATACCCATTGCACAAAGTCCCAGGGAAGGCCGGTAGCCTCGTGATTTGGGATGGAAGAATGCCACACTCGTCCGGTCACAATTGGTCCGACAAACCTCGGTTTGCGCAGTACATCACCATGAATAAATGCGGTAACGAAGAGGAGCGCCAAAGCCGGATTGAGAATTGGCGCCAGAATCGAGCCCCCGCACACTGGCGTAACTTGAAGGCCAATCCTCATCAGTTGGACCCTGAACCTTGGGAAAACCCCGCATACCTGACCGTCCATGGAAGGCGTATTCTGGGTCTAACGCGCTGGTCTTGACGTCGATAGTCAGTTAGTTGCCTGAGAGGTAACTTCCTTTGACTTTTCTTCAGCAACAACCTCCCGCATGCCTTCCCATTCGTCCCACATATTGCACATTGCATACTTGGAACGTTCCCAAGGATTGTTACCCTCTTCGTATTCTAACCATCCTCCTGCGGGACCCCGATCGGGATGGTCTGTTATCCCATTGTGTATCTGATTAGGCTGCCGTTTTTTGTTGCGGACACGAAAGATCATGTTCTTTCTCGATTCGGTACCTAATTCATTTCGCGTCCCCGAATGAGGGATGTGGTACATGGTGATACATGCATCACCAGCATCCATAAGAATTTGGGTTGGCCTAGGCCACTTCTTGCCATCAGGTGTCGACTCCGAGGTTTCGTCGATAAATTGATCTCGTACGGCATCAGGCAGGTAAACGAGTCCGCATCGATTGGGCGCTTCGTGGTTGAGCCTTGGCCAGCCAGGCCCCTCGGGACCAAGCTTGCCATTGGTTTCATATTGCCAGCGAAAGAATTTTTCGGTTGCATGATGCGCGCCGCGTAACAAGGCAGTTTGTCCACGGCCTTCCACCGTCTGGTCGTTCAAACACACAAAGACAAAGGCCGTGAAACTGCCTAGACCTAAGGTCATTTCCGGGTCATCGAATAAAGGCCCCATGTTATGGCCGATAACGTCGGGACTCCGCCCAAGATCGCCTTTGGGTCCGGAAGCGATGTATCGCTGATAAATGTCGTCTTCGCTACCTTCTTGCACGTCTTGCGGAATAGCAATTGTCAAACTTCCGTCCATGTGGGTTTCGGCGTTGAAATACGGCATATCCTTGTCTGGATACCCAAGGTTGTTGAAGTGTTCGCCGGGCTCCCTGACTTTGCTAACCCCTACCTGACAGAAGACCGGGGGATCAAACGTACCCATTGCTTCGGTTAGGATCGGGGTGATGGACGAGGCATTGATCAAATCGGTCATTGCCGATTCACCTCCGATGTTTTCTCCCCGTTTAGCCGTGTGAATTCGATCCAACGCCGCTTGAACCAGTTTTGCGGAAACCGCGTTTCGAAGAATGATGTAACCGTCTTTATAGAGCGAACGTTTTTGATCCAGCGTCAGCGTTGTTGGCGAGTCGTCGATGTTGTCCGTACTTGCATTCATGAGGCGGCTTTTTCGAGTGCTTGTTGTTCGGCGACAATCTCTTGCATCCCTTCCCACTCGTGCCACATGTTGCACATCGCGTATTTTGAACGTTCCCAAGGGTCGTTTCCCTCTTCAAACTTCAGCCATTCCCCGCGTTGGCCCCTATCGGGATGGTCGCTGATACCGTTGACCATTACGTCGGGCTGTCGTTTCTTGTTACGAATTCGAAATATCATGTTTTTCCTTGATTCGGTCCCGAACTCATTTCGCGTTCCAGAATGCGGGATGTGGTAGAGCGTGATACAGGCATCACCTTTGTCCATGAGTACTTGGGTTGGCCGTGGCCACTTCTTTCCATCCGGGGTGCTTTCTGAGGTCTCGTCGATAAACTGGTCCTGGACCGATTGCGGCACATAGACCATGCCACAGCGATTGGGACAGTCGTAGTCAAGCCGTGGCCATTCGGGCCCTTCGGGACCGAGGTGTCCGTTGGTTTGGTATTGCATGCGAAAGAACTTTTCCATGGCGTGGTGAGCGCCACGTAATACGGCAGTCTGACCACGGCCCTCGACGGTTTGATCGTTGAGACAGATAAATACGAACGCAGTAAAACTTCCGAGGGCAAGCGTCATTTCGGGGTCTTCAAACATCGGGACCATGTTGTGTCCGATAACATCGGGACTTCGACCCAAATCGCCTTTCGGGCCGGAGGCGAAATGACGCGCGTAAATTTCTTCAGGTGTGCCAGTTTGAACCTCTTGGGGGGCAGCTATGGTGATGCTGCCGTCCATGTGTGTTCCGGCACTGTAATAAGGTAGATCCTCGTCGCGATAACCGAGATTAGTGAACCGACCGTTCGGTTTGCTAACCGGGGTTACACCCACTTGGCACGCAATGGGCGGATCAAACTCTCCCATCGCGTCATTGAGGATAGGGGTAATGGACGAAGCGTTGATCAGATCGAGCATAACTTTCTCGCCGCCTATGTATTCTCCTTTTTTTGCCTCGCTGATTTTTGCAAGGGCGGCATTTGCTTGTTCTTCGGTGACCGCTTTCCTAAGCACGATGTAGCCATCACGGTATAACGTGCGTTTCTGTTCGAGCGTTAACGCGTTCGCGCTCGGTGCCGGCTCACTATTCGATGTACGCATGTGTTGGTCTCCTTGAGGCTCAAGTTTCCAAGCAATGCCCATTAAGTCAAGGCCTGAGGTCCAACATCCATATTCGAGGATCGTTTACCTGAATGGTGTACGAAACTAAATTTGACCTGAATGATCGGAATTTAGCTGACGGAAATGTTTATGAATCGTTTAAAAAATGGTACACGAACACCTTGTGACAGCTAGTTGTCGCCTTGAGTGACGCGTTCTATCTGAACTCGTGGGGAAGCGTATGATCCTGGCGTGCCTGCTGAACAAAAACTGTGTTCTCTGCTGAGGGCGTATTTGTATGTTGGAGAGTCTTACGGTCCTTTTGAATGTTGAGGATGTGCCAGCAGCACTGGATTTTTACAATGAATTATTTGGATTCGAAAAAGAACAGGAGTATGAGGAAGGCGGCGTGATTCGGTGGGTACGTCTGTGTAGGGGTCAGACTCAATTGATGCTGAACGAACATGGGGAACGAAGCGACGATCGTCGTCAATCGGGCGGCAGCCACCATGATGTCGTGCTTTACATCGGGGTTAAGGACTTGGATGAAATTTGGCGGCAATTAGATCACAAAGGACGCTCGCCTAGTCCGATTGAGCTAGAAGATTACGGGTTACGTCAATTTGGGTTCAAGGACCTCGATGGATATGAGATCGCGGTCACGGCTCTTCCGGGAGATCGCGCCTCGTAGATAATTTCTTGAGCGTTTCGGTACGTGAATACTCGTCCCGTTTCGCTAACTATTCTTCGGACGTTTGTTCGCTCGGGGTAGTGACCTCTCAAGAAATCAAATGGCAGGAGGACTAACGGTTGCAGTGACAGGGGCTATACTCGGAGCATGGTTAGTAGGATCGAACGCAGGACTCGTCGGACGATTATTAGGAACAGGATCCGGCGTTTATTTTGGAGGAAAGAACGTCGTTGAGACAGGTGATTTCGATTAGGGATAACCGCAAAAGCTCATGACCACTCAACCCGAGGAAAAGACACCTGAAGAAACAACCATCGGTGTTGGTTGTGGAGAGGATGTTTGGGTTGGCACACAACCACGCATTACGATTGAAACGGAAGACAAAGCTGCCGATGTCTTCATACACACCTTCATAAGCACCATTCATAAATGGGTAGTTGGTGGCGCCGTGCTGCTGATGTTAGGCGCGTTCTTGGGTCTCATGGGAATCGTCTGATGTATTGGTATGGATTGTTTTTTGTGTTTCTTGGTGCCGCGTTGGTAGTCGTGGCGATTCACGCAATGCGAGCGCGGACTAAGGACACGACGCCTGACGACGATAAGCGCTACAGATACAGCAAAAGACAGACGACGGCGTTTGTGTTCGCGGGGTCTGCTCTTTTGATCTGTACCGGCGTGTTTTTGATGAGTAGGGCCTGGTGACGAAGGCGGGCCGGATAGTTTTTGTCGAGGATGTTATCGGGGGTGAGCTGATTTGGGGCAAGAAATATTAGAACAATTACTGAGGAGGTCGTATGAGCAAAGGCAAAAATAAACAAGGTCGAAACTCAAAAAAAAAGGCACAACTAACTCTCAAAGAGAAAAGAAAACAAAAGAAAGCCAAGAAATGACCACCCCATGATTGAGAGGAGGCCACGAAGAGCCGACGAAAACTGTTTTGCCTTTGCAGTTAGTCGACTCATTTCCGTTCCAAGTCCAAACAGGAACTATCCGACGCCAAACACGAGAACCGGTATCGGGAGCGTATAACTCTGTATGGTCTGTGACGACTAACCAATACGTAACAACGATGGAGACAACATGGCTGCATATCTTGTAGGAAACTTAAAAGTCACGAACGTTGAGGGATTCACCGAGTATCGAAACCTCGTGGGTAAGACGATAGCCGACCATGGAGGGGAGTATGTCGTTGCCGACCTGAAGTCAGTTCCCATGGAGGGCAATCCAGAGCACCTGTCAGTGGTGTTGAAATTCCCCGATATGGATGCGTTAAAAGGCTGGTACGACTCGCCTGAATACCAAGAGATCCTGCCATTAAGGTTGGATAACAGCGAAGGTATCGTTACGTTCGCCGAAGACTAGATCTGGAATAAGTCGCCGGCGCGTCTAGGCGCATACTAGCTAGTGCCTAATCCTTTTTTAATTCTGGTTCGGGACAACAATAATTGGCGTGAGGAGTAAGGCTTGCGTGGGGGCCCAACTGCGATGGAAGCAGGTCGGGAGAGGGGTGTCGTTGG
>CAXDSX010000150.1:0-5861 GCA_963992075.1 uncultured Pseudomonadales bacterium
TTTTTCAAGCAGAAGACGGCATACGACATCAGCCTCGGTCTCGTGGGCTCGGAGATGTGTATAAGAGACAGGTACAACGTCATTAAAGAACGTATCCTTGAGCACGAAGAAGGTAAGCGTGTACTGGCGCAATTTGACGCGTTGGCGGATAGCGATTTCTTGGTCGCCGCTGGCTGAGTAACGCCTCAGCCTCAGTGAAATGATTGACGTTTTCGTCGGGGTTGGCAGCAACATCGAGCCGGTTGTGCGTATTGGCGAAGCGCTTGCGGATTTACGGGAGCGATTCGGTGCCATCGAGCTGTCCACCGCCTATCGAAACCCGGCTGTTGGATTTGAGGGTGATGAATTCGTTAACTTGGTGGTTCGGTTTCGAACGATGATGTCGTTGTCCGAGGTATTGGGGGTTCTTCATCAAATCGAAATTCGTGGGGGCAAAGATTTGGCCGCACCGCGGATGTCATCGAAAACGATTGATCTCGACTTACTTTTGTTCGGAGACCTAATTGTTGACAACGATCGCCTGATTTTGCCGCGACCTGAGTCGTTGACCGCGGCGTATTACGCCAAGCCTTTATTTGAATTGGCACCGAATCGCGTTCACCCGGTGGCGGGTAGAACGTTTACCGAGCTTTGGTCTCAGTTGGAGAGCAAAGCTGTCTCTCTTGTGCCTGAGCCTATCGTTTGCCAACCGGCTTCAACGCGCGAGGGAGTACGACCACAATTGCGCGTCGATGACCTTCGCGTGGCCGTCCGACTCGGCGTACCCGATAGTGAACGAGAGAATCCTCAGGAAGTGTCGATTTCCTTCAACGTGATGTTTTCCGACGTACCCGAAGCCTGCAAGACAGATGAGATCGATGGAACGCTCGACTATGGCGTGATGTGTCGACGCGTTATCGCGCTCGTCGGCTCTCGTGAGTTTCGGACGATCGAACATCTTGCCCGATGTTGTCTAGATGAACTGGGCGAACTCTTGACAGAATCTGGTGCAGAGCTAACGCTCGAAGTACGTAAATGCCATCCCCCCATCTCAGGTCTTAAGGGTGGGACCGCTTTCATTACGCGGACACATCGATGAGCGTGTTGCTTGGCCTTGGGTCTAACCTTGAAGACCGAAGGGGCAACTTGGAGAAAGCGCTGGGAGCGTTGTCTGAGCTTACGGGAACGTCCCTGGTCCGATGTTCGACGGCTTACGAAAGTGAGGCGCTACTTGAGCCAGAATCGCCGTCGGCGTGGAACAGGCCCTACCTAAACGTAGCGGTTGAGCTTTCAACATCCATGCAGCCGCATGACCTTTTGGCGGCAACGCAACAAATCGAGAAGCGTCTTGGGCGGGATAAAGCGGAGCGCTGGGCTCCGAGGATTATCGACATCGATATCCTGGCGTACCACGATGAGTTGATCACCACGAACGACCTTATTATTCCTCATGTCGGCGTGTGTGAACGGTCCTTTGTGTTGTCCCCGTTGGCGGAAATCGTTCCATCCCGCCGCCTCCCAGGCAGGACGGAAACCCTGCTACAGCTCAAGCGTAGGATCAAAGAACCACTACCCGCATGGATGAGCGTGGTTAACGTAACGCCTGACTCGTTTTCGGATGGGGGACGTTGGTTCAAGAACGATGAGTCAGGCAACATGCATTCAGAATTGCTAGCGGGCAATTACATCGATGTCGGTGGCGAATCGACCCGTCCTGGGGCTGTCGATGTCGATCCCGAAATGGAATGGCGCCGGGTCGCGCCCGTGTTAGAGCAACTCGATCAACAGTATTCTGGGCGGCTGCTACGACCGAAAATTAGCATCGACACGCGATCTCCAACAACGGCGGCCCGAGCGATCGAAGCTGGGGCCTCGATCGTTAATGACGTGAGTGGTCTTGCGGATCCTGCGATGATTGACGTTATCGTTGATAGTGGATGCGACGTCATTCTAATGCATAGTTTATCGGTGCCCGCCGATCCCGGTAACGTGTTACCGCCCGACGTCGATCCGTTAGTCACTCTTCACAGTTGGTTCGCCAAAATGCTGGATAAATTGTGCAGAGCTGGCATAGCAATCGATCGAGTGATCATTGATCCGGGGATCGGTTTCGGTAAGACGGCGACGCAGTCGCTGGAAATCATCCGCCGAGCACGAGAATTGATGGACCTCGACTGCCGATTGTTGTTTGGCCATAGTCGAAAGTCCTTTCTTGAGCCGATGACGAAAGTCCCGCCCAACCAACGCGATCCAGAAACGTTAGCGGTATCGGCGAGATTAGCGAGTCTTGGGGTCGACATACTGCGCGTCCATACGCTCGATTTTCACCGCCGTTTTTGGCGAGTTTATCAGCGTGCAGTATGACGAAACTTCCACACGGAGCGGTCTTATCCCTCGGGAGCTGCAACCCCCCTTTGGTCACTAATAGCTGACGTTCATCCCCGCTCTAACGTCGTTGTTGATCCCGTATTGAGGGATTGGGTAGCGCAGACCGTTGCGAGATAAGTGGTCTAGACCATCGATCACTTTGGGTAAGAAATGCGGCGGAATAGCCATCAGCAATTCGTCTTCCATGACTCCACCGTAGCGTCGTTCTGCAAAACAAGGAATCGAAAGGCTTGGCTCCCCCGTTGCCAATGCCCGACCCCAGCTGTCGGCACAGGCGCTTTCGCCTACACAACCCCATTCAAGCTTTTTGTAACCCGTCCACTGCAAGCCGTTAATGAATAGGATCATTTGTGCAGGTGTTGCGTAGATAAGACAAATATCGGGAGGAGACAAGCGGCCACTTGCGAGGGGGCTCACGGCCATGGCCTCGAACGCACCATAGGGAACAACGTCCATCGCATGCTGGTGTTTCGACGACTCTTCCTTCGTTTCGTACCACACACCAGCCATGTTGCTTCCTGACAACCACTCGTCGCTGCGAGGAGCAAGGCCGATCACCGCCTGACATTGAGCGCCGACTAGGTCCTCGGCGGTGATGCCCACGGTCCAACCGTTGCGACAAGCTTGCCCGACGATCTGATCCGTTGTGTGGACGTCTGATGGCCGGCGGATTCTTGGAATTGCTTCCATATCCGTTATGGTTTCGAACATTTTCATGCCAATGGGCGTGGTTCTTAGTCGAAGGAACCGATTCAGATCGGCCACGATCTGACTCCAATCAACGTTCGTGTGATCTGTGGCGATAACGCTCATAGTCCTTGCTCCTTGATCAATCGATCATGATGCGTTGGAAGTCGGGCGCCCGTTTTTCAACGAAGGAACTGACTCCTTCTTTAAAATCGCCCCGGGCGAGGCTTTCGTCCATCCATTGGTTAGATTCGACCATTGCGGGCCCCAACTCCTGGTTTAGGTGTCGATAGATTTGTTTTTTCATCATCATTAAGGACATAGGCGCTGCGGTTCCTGCGATTTGCTCGAGAAATTCCGTGGCCTCAGTGACGCATTCTCCGGGTTCGCACACGCGGTTGGCGTAGCCTATGCGGTACGCTTCGTCGCCTTCGAATTTCCGCGAGCTCCAAAGAAGGTCTAGTGCGTGTGCGGGGCCGATTATCCGAGGCAGCATCCAGCTTGTACCGTGTTCCGCGATTAATCCTCGCTGCGCGAATGACGTTGTTAACCGCGCGGTTCGATCAACAAACCGAAGGTCACAAAACGTTGCATAGCTGAACCCAAGGCCAGCGCATGCACCGTTGATTGCCGCAATTAACGGTTTACGTAATCCCAGAAAGTAAGCGGTTGCGACCTTGAAATTGGGATCGTTGTCTGGATTTCCTGGATCCGAAGCTAGGTGCTCGTGGACGTTTCCTAAGCGCTGGCCCGCCTCGCTCATGGCTCCCAATGCGTTCATGTCGACGCCGGAGCAAAACCCGCGACCAGCACCCGTAAGCACTGTGCCGACAACCTCCGGATTCTTGTCCGATTCCCCAAGCGCATGCCGGATTTCTGCCTGTGTCAGATCGGTCAGGGCATTCAATGTTTCGGGTCGGTTCATGGTTAATACGGCCACCGAACCGGTTATCTCGTAGAGAATTTCTTTGTATAGGCTCATGACAACCTCCTGGATTCAAATCAAACGACATCCGAGAGAGTAACTTGATTTGAGTACCCGTCGAAACCGTCGATCAACCTGTTTGATTTCCACCGATATACGACGACCCGAGACAATGCCTGTGGGCTAAAGCGACAATCCTTTGGCGAGACGTAGAAGCAAAGAGATGGCTTCTGCGCCAAGCGGCGTTATACCGTGATCAATTAATGGGATTGGAAAAACCGTACCGTACGAAACTCGTCGAATTCACCGAGATTTGGGAATGTGCGAGCCGCCATGGAATCAATCTGGTGAAATCCTTGAGGCGTTCGTTTTAAGCGTGAATCGGCGATTAACACAGTGTCTGCCAGCGTTCGCGCTTTCTCGAGTACCTCATGGTTACAGGGGTCGTAGAGAACGTCGGCAAGTAATGCAACGTCAAAATGACCTGAGGCGTTCCCTGTGGTCGTGACCGAGACGCTGTTGATACCAGTGTTGACTTCAATAGCCAAACGAGCGTCGTGATCGGTATCGCATGCAACAACGAGGCGCGCCTCGTTAAGACAAGCGGCTATCGCGACGATTCCCGAACCTGAACCAAGATCCAGGACGCGCTGGCCAGACACGATTCCTTTGTGCATTCGCAGGTAACGGGCGAGTGCGATTCCGCTACCCCAACAAAAAGCCCAATACGCAGGATTCTCAATAACGGCGTTCACGACGGCTTGGGGCAGCGGTCCCGTGGAGAAATCTGCGTTGATGAGCGCGAGCTTGATAGCTCGATAGCCGGGAACGGCGCGGACCTCGAGGCGGCCATCAGGTAGCGTTTTTTCCAATCGGGACTGCAATTTGACCAGTGACATGGTCAGGGCCGTTGTTTTGTCGGTACGGAACGCAAGATTACTTGGCCCATAGCCATGAGACGATCCTATAGTTGGTAACAGAAGTACCTATGGGTTCGACTGGTTGACCGCCATGGTAAGAGTCTGATTCCATTACTCGGCTATGTATTTGTGCGCTGGGGAGAGGTACAAAAGTTGCCAGGTCGAAAAATCGACCGGGTGCGTGGGTTGGCCCGTTGGCATCATCGATGGGCAACGGTGCAATTCGCTAACACAGTTGAATATGATACAGAGCCGCGTGGGGAACTTGGCGGTCAAGATCAGCAGAAGGGGAAGAAAATGCCGATGATTCTCAATGAGGAACAAAACCAGCTTAAAGACATGGCGAAGTCTTTCTGCACGGATAAAGCGCCGATTGATCAACTCCGTCGGCTTCGAGATGAAGACAACGCCGACGGTTTCGATCGAGAAACCTGGACAGCAATGGCCGAACTCGGCTTTGCCGGCGCACCGTTTCCTGAGGAGCACGGCGGAATCGGTTTTGGGTACAAGGGGCTTGGGGTCATCACCGAGGAAACTGGACGAACTCTTTCGGCGAGCCCGCTCTTTTCAAGCGTTTGGCTCGGTGGCACGACGGTGAATATCGGTGGTTCAGATGAGCAAAAAAGCGAGATTCTTCCAAAAGATCTTTACGTCCGATAGCATTACACATACGTACCCAATTAGATTGGTTAGCAGCAGCAACATTAATATATCCATCACTAGTTGCGAAAGCTTGGTATGGAGCTATCATCCGATGTGCTGATCCTACCGGTGTAGCTACATCTCCGGTAGCGAAATAGGCCATAGATTCGTAAAGTGTGTAGGCTATGGCTGAATCCAGTAACGATGCGTCTACGTGCTGACCCTTACCTGTCTTCAATTTATGAATATAGGCTGACAATATAGCGTAAGTTGAGTACATTCCAGTATTAAAATCAGCTATTGGTACTCCCACTTTGATC
>CAXDSX010000151.1:0-5837 GCA_963992075.1 uncultured Pseudomonadales bacterium
AGATCAGCCTCGGTCTCGTGGGCTCGGAGATGTGTATAAGAGACAGGAGGATAGCCTCCCATTTGACCAAATCTTGCCGACACCACGTCTTCTAGCGTGGACTCGTGAGTCGCCATTGCGTCTCCGGATCGGACAAAATAGGCGTCGGGGTGATCAGCACCTAAAGGTTCTGATCCGGAAGCCACTGCGGCGGTGGCTTCGAACATGGTCTGACGAAAACGCACAACGCCTAAATCGGTCTGAACCAAGAGCTCCTCGGTCCGGTCAGCGATTAATCCCTGACTGTCAGCGATCGCCGCATCTTGCTCCGAGATACCACGTATACCAGTGTAACTTTCTGTCCGTTGCGCTTCTCTGTCGATGAGGTAGTCGTTTTCACGCTGGCGCAACGGAACGTAGTGTTCATCGACCTCTGCGAAAATCCCGGAACCGGATGATAGTTGTTGGCATTCGCGTTCCGTGAGGGGTCGATCTGGATTCCAGCAATAACAAAATATCCAGCAGGATGTATCGTCGATGGGCACCCAAGTGTTACCGAGATTGTTGTCTTCGGGGAAATTGCCGGGCGCGAGTGAATGGTTGGGCATAAGGAATTGTGTCATGCGGTAGTAGACGTCATCGTTATCGGCTGTTCTGGCGGCGCAAAGGAGCATGCCAGCCGCGTGATCAAGAACCGTAAATCTTGGTTCCCCGTCTTCGACCATCCAACGAAATCGGGCGAGGCGCGCTGGTTCGTTTTGGCCGGCAATGTCGTCTCTGGACATACCGACCTGGTGAAGGCCCACTTTCTCACCATCGTTTATCCCGGCATGTAAAAAAGAGAAGTGCGCGGTGTCCAGACCACCTTCGCACGCTTGTGCCCAATTGCATTGTTGAAATTTCTTTGACACAAAACGGTGACTGGGCGGAACTTTGGCGAACTCGAACTGTGGTAACTCTGGCGCTTCGCCTTCGCCCATAAACGCCCATATCACGTCGCCCCACTCGCGAACTTGCAGCGCACGAATTTGAGCGTTGGGTTTTAACCGATCCGCAACCTCGGGACTGGCATTTGGAATATCGATGCACTGGCCATGAACGTCAAATTTCCAGCCGTGGTAGACGCATCGGAGTCCGCAATCTTCGTTTCGACCGAAAAAGAGATTGGCGCCTCGATGCGGACAGCGAGCATCGACGATCCCCACGTTCCCGCCGGAGTCACGGAAAGCGATGAAATCTTCGCCCAATAACTTCAGCCGCAGTGGCCCTGAATTAGGTGTGGGCAGTTCCCTGGAGAGCAGAGCGGGTGTCCAATAGCGTCGGAGCACCGCGCCCATGGGTGTTTCGACGCCCGTCTCAGTCAACGTCTTGTTCTCAGCAGCTGTCAACATGTCGTTTCCATTCGTATCGCACGCTTGGGGTAGTGATCGTGCGGCTAGATGAGGTCAATTTCAACGCCGGTTGAGCTCCACGATTGACCAAAGTAGGGGTACAAAGGAAGATCATCCTGACACGGCGACGGACTCACTGAAGTTTCTGCTGCACGCTGTCGATTTTTTCTGCCATTGTTTGGACGCGATCCGTTCGGGTACCGACTTTAATGGTGCTGGTTATGCGAGGTGCGCCGAGTTCGTGCACGCGCTCGTGGCAACGCCGTACGGCGTCAAAAACGTCGTTCCATTCTCCTGCTACATTTGTGCCATATGCGTGTAGGTGCGTTTCTAAACCGGCTTGATGGAGGATTTTTTCGCACTCTGCGATGTAATTTGAAACGGAGACGCCAACGCCCAACGGGACGACGCATAAATCAATCATTACCTGCATGAACTATTCCTTGAAATGTTTACGGAGTGACGTGAAAACGTTGTGTGATGGATCCGGTGTAAGAGGCGTTCACCCGCGTGGGACACCAACCTATCCCTCGCCCATGCAGCGGGCCCTATTAGATGAAAAATGTATCCGTTTCGCCGCGAGAGCCTTTGAATGCGGGCTGTACGCTTTTGGCGGATTTTTTCGTAGGTCGCAAGTCCGCCCTCAACCGACGACGATTTGCTGACACACTGAGCTAGCACGGCACCGTCTTCGATGGCCATCGCGGCTCCCTGAGCGAGGTAAGGGAGAGTCGGGTGACAAGCATCCCCGAGCAACGTTGCCCTGCCTTGGCTCCACTGTTTCAGGGGAGAGTGGTTAAAAAGACCCCAGCGGTAGCAGGCGTTGGGATCTATCTTTTCGATCAGTTGCGTAACATCTCCATGCCAATCACCGAAGGCCGCAATGAGCTTCGTTTGATCGCCGCGTTCGGTCCATGATTCGTTGTTCCACTGGGCAGAGCGTTCGACACAGACGATATTTATGTGTTGTCCTCGCCGGACGGGGTAATGAACGACATGCTTCTTAGGACCCCACCAGAGAGCGGCTTTTGTCGAGAGCGTCGTTGAGTCAATCGTTGCTGCAGAAATGACGCCCCGCCATGCAACATGCCCCGAAAAGCTAGGCGCGTTGGGGCCAAATAGGCAGTGACGTACCCGTGAATGTATACCGTCCGCTCCAACGATGAGACTAGCTTGTTCTTGCGTAGTGGGCCCCGAAATCCAAGCATGAGTTCGGTTGACGCCAACATCGTCGATGCGCTTACCTCGATATACGGGTATCGATGAATTGGCGGCGGCCTGAGTCAAACAGGCGATCAAGTCGCGACGGTGAACGTGGTAATAAGGGAACGTTGAGTGATGAGTCTCCTTAGCAGGTGACAATCGCGTCGTGGTGACGCGTTCGCCGGTCCGCCAGTGCCTTAATTCAATGACACCCGGCTCGGACGCGATCGAATCCAAGGGACCCGCTAGGCCAATTTCGTGCAACACGCGAGTGGCATTCGGACTCAGCTGGATTCCGGCGCCATCGCTAGTTAGCCGTTCCGTTTGTTCGTAGACCTTTACAGCAAACCCGAGTTGATGGAGGTAGAGAGCGGCGGTGAGTCCGCCGATACCTGCTCCGACAATGAGAACGTTGCCTCTAGCCATGTCGGTGATAATAGCTACGGAGTCGTCGACATCTCACCGACCGTCTCGATCGAAAATCGAACGGCCCAGAAAAGCGGGAATGGGTTTTCGGTCCTTTCGCACGCAACCAAAGGAGTACCTATGACTCTGGCTGCGGGACGATACGGATATACGGTTTGGGTGACTTCCAGCCATCGGGATACCGTGCCTTTGCGTCCTCGTCGGAGACTGCTGGAACAATGATGACGTCTTCGCCTTGGGTCCAGTTAACGGGGGTTGCTACTTGATGTGCGGCCGTCAATTGACAGGAGTCCAGAAGCCGCAAGACCTCATCGAAATTCCGTCCAGTACTCATGGGGTAGGTGAGCATCGCCTTCACCGTTTTATCCGGACCAATGACAAAAACCGATCGCACGGTCGCATTATCGACGGGCGTTCGGCCCTCTGAGGAGTCCCCTGCATTATCGGGAAGCATGTCGTACAGTTTGGCGATCTCCAGCGATGGATCACCGATGAGCGGGTAATTGACGGTGTGCCCCTGCGTTTCTTCAATGTCTTTGATCCAATCCGAGTGGCTTCCGACAGGATCGACAGATAAACCAATCACTTTGCAGTTGCGGGCCGAAAACTTATCCTGCAGGCCGGCCATATAGCCGAGCTCGGTAGTGCAAACGGGGGTAAAGTCTTTGGGATGGGAGAACAGAATTGCCCACCCGTCGCCGATCCAATCGTGAAACTGAATTTCACCTTGTGTGGTTTGAGCCAAAAAGTTCGGCGCTTCTGAATTGATCCGTAGTGCCACGCGTATTCCCTTTTCATTCGTGTACGCGTTGGAGGCTACCATTAAAAGGTAAAACAGCCCACGTGCCCTGATATCCCAACTCTAGGTCCGCGAACGTCCTTTGCTCGCGTCTGTATAACGTGTGCGAACGGTGTAGACACTGTCTCCCGTCAGAATCGCATGTCGACCAAAAAGGCGACCATTGGCCCAGTTCGAGAGTCCGAGTTCCGGTTTATTTAATGCACGCTGCCCATCGACCCAACGGGTATAGCTGTCACCGATGAAGGGCGCATCGACCCTTTCGTAAAAGTGTTGGTGTTCTTGCTCATCGTTGGAGATTAGTGAAGCGACCAGGCGTGGACTGTGTGCATTAAATAAATCAATGGCTTCTCCTAGCGATTGGACGACGATTAGCGTTATTTCCGGGGAGGTTTCCCATTCCCACTCTTGGCCGATGTCGACAACTGGCAGTGTCGATGCCTGGAACTCCTCGTGCTGACCATCCGCACGATTGATGGTCACTTTGCGGTTAAAGGAACCCTCGGAAATAAACGCCTCGCTTCCCTCGGTCACGTGTATTCGGTATTCCTGGCCCAGGTTCGCGGCAGCCTCATTCATACCATCGAGCAAAACCGGCACGAGTTCTTTTGCCCTTGAGGCAACGACGCAACAGGTGTTGAGGGTGTTGCAGACTTTTCGGTCAAGGGACGCGATTACGCTTTGCCGTAGGATCTCAGAGTTCGCAGTGTCCGCGACCATCATCCAGGCCCCCCCGGTACCGTGCAAGCTGACCGGTGTCCCGACGCTTCGTGCCAGTGAGCCTAGTAACTCGACACTTTCGCCGGAACCTCTGGCTACGGCAAGCGCGAGACGCGAATCAAGAAATAACGCCCACCCGGCGGCATGCGCAGAGCTGTCGACAAGGACAATGGCTTCTTCAGGGAGCCCTGAGCGCAGGAGCGATGGCCGTAGGGCAAGCTCCATCATTGCTCGTGCGGTCTGTAACGCGTCGCTACCAATACGAAAAATTGCGGTATTGCCTCCCCGCAGTACGCCGCACGCGTCCGCGAGAACGTTGGGCCGCCCTTCGAACACGAATCCGACGACGCCAAGCGCTGACGTCTCGAGTTGAATTTGAAAGCGGTCGTGATGGATGGTTTCAACAATGGAATTTCTAGACGGGTCGGTCTCGGCCCACTCTCGTAACCCGTCGATCATGCTTGTACGCATGGTCTCCGAGACTTCCAGACGAGTCGTGGACCGACCTCTTGCATTCGCCATCGCGACGTCTTTTTCGTTGATGCGTTGGATAGATGTCCAGATTTTTTCGCTCGTCAACGCATCACAGAAGGCGTTGAAGAAATCGGTTACCTGGTCGTCGGTAACTTGTTGCATGGTCGTGAAGGCTTCTAGGGACTGAGTTACAGCCGTGTCGACAATTTGTTGTTCATCGTTGGTGAGATGAAGTAATCCTTGCTGCGAATTTGGGATGACGAGATCGCCAGGTTGAAAAGCCTCGGCCAATGCTTTGCTCACGCGGAACGCTTCGCCGCTCGCTGTAACAATCAAGCTGTCCGGTTCGAGTTCGTTAAGCATGCGTAAATCGAGAGTATCGAATTTGTCCGACTATAACCCAGGATAGCGTGTACCCAGGATCCAGCATAACTCGGCTTAGTTAGGACTTGCGTCGAACGTCACGCTTTTAATCAGCACGAATACGTCCGTTCCGACATTGAGTGATAGATCCTCAACCGAGGCGAGCGTAATGCGAGCGCGTAGCCGTTGCTGTTGGAATTCAACGAGAGCTTCGACATAGGGTGAGTCTGGCACGTGGAATAGGTCGATAACGGTTGCAGCGAGCACGTTGCGAATGCTGATGGATTCGGGTCGTTTGAGTGCTAGAGCGACGTCTCGCGCTCTCACGCGCACACGTATGTGATCGCCAGGGGCCAACTCTGGTTCCATCGGCATGGTCAGTATTTGTCCATCGATGGTGAGGTGGGTGAGTCGATGGTGGGTAACATGGCTGTCTCTTATACACATCTGACGCTGCCGACGAATAGAGAGGTGTAGATCTG
>CAXDSX010000152.1:0-5629 GCA_963992075.1 uncultured Pseudomonadales bacterium
TCAGCCTCGGTCTCGTGGGCTCGGAGATGTGTATAAGAGACAGCCTTCGGAGTCGAACGGTTGACGCGAGCAACTAGTCGGTGGTTCCGATGACATGTTGTTGAATACTCCGATCGCGGTATTCAGTCCCGTATTCGTAATGCCCTGAGGACGTTAAACGTATGACGACGACGTTGGCTCCACGGTTTTCCCAAAACCACCCGTGGTTGCCGGTAAAAGGCGCAACAAATGTCCCTGAAGAGTAGCGTTTCCGACCAGTCTCATAAAAACTGGCCTTTCCAGGCTCGGCGTCGTCGGCTTCGCCGTGAAAGTCAAATAAAACCTCGCCCGAGGCCTTCCAGGTGTAGACCATGCCCGCGCCCGATTCGAGACGGTACTTAAATTCCATCGATTCGAACGGACTCAGCGGAATATCAATGTCGTGGCTAAGGTAATTCTTTGTTTGCGGTCTTGAACTGACGAGTTCTGAGCCAGCGGCGTATAGATCAAGAAGGCCGAGTCGTTTCCCAGCGCCCAAGGGATCGATACCAAACTCCGCGGGAAGAACCGCGACGATCAGAATCGCTACCGCGATCGAAAATGAAATACCGGTGGCAATGAAAATGGTTTTGGTGGTCGGCTCAGAGTTCATGTCGATAGCGCATATTGCAGCAGATGAAATCCGGCCAGCATAAATCCGCTGACCATGAGCGAGCTATTGGCAATAAAACTCATCCGGTCGAAACTCGGGCGTAAACGCCAAAGGACAAGAACACCCATCACGCACACTAAGGCGGCCAGTTGCCCCAACTCGACGCCAACGTTGAAACAGATCAAATTGATCAGACCGCCGTTTTCGGTCGACATTAGCCCCTGAAGTTTGGTTGCAAGCCCGAGCCCGTGGAACAGCCCGAAAACGAACACGGCGATTCTGGTATCGGGCGCCCAACGCCCGAGTAATTTTATACCACCGAGGTTCTCGAACCCCTTATATACAACCGAAAAGCCGATAATGGCATCGACGATCGAAGCGCTAACCATCCAATTGGCCAGCACGCCGGAAAGCAGGGTAATGCTGTGGCCAACCGTAAACAGGGAAGCGTAAATCGCGATATCCCTGGCACGACGGAGAAAAAACATCACGCCCGTTAGAAAAAGAATGTGGTCGATCCCGGTGAACATGTGTTTAGCGCCGAGGTACGTAAAGATCGTCGCAGCCGTCCCTTCAATCGATTGGACGTAATTGGCGTTCGCCTGGGAAAGGTCGTGCCCTAAAGCCGACATGGCGCAGCCGACGAAAATTAGCCCAAAAACCGCTCTACTGATCGTTTTCGACCCAGTAACGTTGATGGCACGCAACACACACGTTATACAATTGACCGCCCAGGTCGAAAATCGCATCGGCGTCCTGTTGTTCGGCCGCGTTCATGAGGGACGCGCCAGTTGACACCAGTCCATGCGAAATTTCCTGCCAGTCGTCGCCGTCCATTGTCCGTCCCGGCATGAGCAACAGATTGCCTGACTCGCTGACAACGGCGGCTGCATGTTGGACCCGGAACCAACCCTCGTCTGTGGTTGGCGCGAGATCCTCAACTCCTTCGAGAGTTGCGATGGTGCCCGCTGAGTCCCAGATAGTATCGGCGGCAGGTTCGAGCACATAGTGCATTAGCTGCTCTACATCGAGAGACGACCGGTAGCTGACAGTTCGATCAGTCTTGGACTCGCTACAGCCAACTAATACCGATAGCGCAAGCCCGAGAGAAAGTTGACGGACGAACAATTATCGTGGTCGTTCGCGTGGATCCGCGCCATCGCGAGGCGCTCCCGTCCCTGAGGATCCCAGAAACAGAGTAGTTCCATCGGAGTAGGTGATATTTCGGCCGTTGGCCCGATTGGAGCGGTCTTTCGATTGGTATCCGTCAACGACTAGGTAGACGCCGGGCTTCAGAGAATCACGGTTGATCCCTCGCCGTAAGAGAGTGTTGGGAGTACCACCTTCGACCATCCATGATTCGGTCGTCCCGTCCTCCATTTCGCGAGCAATATGGATCCACGCGTGCGGGTTTACCCACTCGACCTTGATCACTTCACCTTTAATGAGGAGCGGACGATTGGGATCGAATTCCGCTCCAAAAGCGTGATGTGCTTGTGCGCTTGAAATTGGCATGAGCATTGCGATCAAGGCAATGGTTAGATTCTGTCTTTTCACTATCATTCTCCCCCCTGCGCGACAATCGCGTCGGCTTCAAGGATTCTCGCACCACGAAGAATATTGCCGAGTGCGTAGTTGCCTTCGTGACAAGCATATTCGTAGAGCCGTTCATTAGTTGCAGGCCAGGAATACTGGCCGCTCCATGGCTGCGTCCAGACCGTAGGGTCATCCACCGTGAAGTCGTAAAGCAGTGTACTTTCGTCGGTTCTTGTGAAGCGTTCGACGACGTGAAGGTTGCGAGTTGCTCCGCCTAGACCGGGTCGATCGGCGAAGTTCGTCGTGTCGATAACCAATGTGTCGCCTTCCCAATACCCGATGGAGTCGCCCATCCATTTGCGGACGTCAGGTGCTACGTGCTCACTGTTCATTCGCACGATACGGGCGTCGTGGTTCATCTCGATGAGGATCATGACCGTATCGGCCGTTTGTACGATGCGCTTGGTGTTGTTGTATAGCGCGGGGAGCATCGGCGGTCCCGAGGTCGATGAAAAACCCAACAGGCAGCGTTCCGCTAAAGGACGTAGTTCGGGATCATCGTATGGGCCGGGCCCTTCGTTTTCGAGCCACCAAGCTGTCCCGTCGTTTCCTCGATAGTTGCGGTATCGACGCACCATTCGATTTCTTGATTCTTCAGTTCTTGCCGGATACCGACCGTTTTCCGGTTCGTAGATGATCGAAGTTGGTATCTTCTTGCCAAGCGACGTGGTGCCGTCTCGGGGAATCCAAAAGGCGTTGTAACCACCGACATTTCCGGCGGCACCGGGTGAACCGTCGCCACCTTCGGGGGGTGCTTCGCGATCAGGATCGCTTGACGTTCTGCCTTGCAAGAACGATTGCGTTGCGCGAGCGTACCGTTCGGCCTGTTCTTCGGTCATGTATCGGTTATCGCCAAAAATACGATTTCGTTGCATCGACGTTGAGGTGCCGACATTGTAGGTGCCACTCATGTCGGGCTTACCGTCGGCCGTTCGCGGAATCTCAGCCGTCGCGAACGACCCGGTTAGCAAGGCCGCCAGCCCGAGCAGTAAGGTGTTTGCATGGGTATTCATATCATTCGTCCAGTGGGTATCGACGCCATTCGCCATACATTAACTCTTCGACGAACTCGACACATTTAAAATCCATTAGCCGTGCGTTGGGTTCCATGCGACGGTACAACGGCATGGCAATGGTCCAGGGTTCGGTAAACGTTTCCGGGTCTTCGATCGTTGCTTCGTAGTGCAGGTGATTCGGACCGGTTGGCGTCCAACGCTCCGTCACTTTGATTGCGCCGGAATGGTGGTTCCCCGCGCGGTCAAACCATGAACTATCAAGCTGCCCGGTGACTTCTATGACTAGTGTGTCGCCTTCCCAGTAGCCGTCGGACTGGCCCATCCACGAGTCGACGGGTGCCGGGACGTCGTTGTCAAAATAAACGTCCCGAACCGCACCCGCGTATTCGTACGCGATGAAGACAGCGTTCTCATTCTGGATGATTTGAAAAGGATAGGGCATGTAGTTTGCGCGCGGAACGCCGGGTAAATAGCACTTAATTTCGGGGTCTCTATCGAGCCACTGCGCAGCGTTTTCTCTTTTCTTCTCTAGCGCTTCAGGCGTGTACGGAATACCGGAGGTTGATGGCGAGCCGTTGGCATCGACCAATATCCCCATTCCCCCGGGAACAGCGCCTACGGCACCCAGTTTGACGACTTCGGCGGCCGGCACCGGACCGTGCGGTCCCTCCCTGAGTGCCATCGCTGGGCGAGCCATGTGCCGCTCAATGTCGTAGTTGGCTGTGTTCAACGCTTGCCATATCCCGTTGATGTCGGGTTGGTCAGAACCTGCCAAACGAGGAGCCGAGTAATCGTTCCCGAAAGACTGGCCGGTTGCCAAGATGAATGCGGCGCATACGACGCCTGAGATGAATGCTCGCACGTAGTATTTCCTGAATGCTTCCTTTGAGACTACCAGATTTGTCGGTTTAAATAAGTGGGTAGTTTGTTGCAGTGGGAGCGGCGGATTCGCACACCTCCTCATGTAGAGCACCTCGAATGGATTATGATTTGTGGATGAGCAAACCTCCTCAACTCGTGGATGATTCGGACGCGGCATCGGTTCCTCTCAATGACCTGGGTTGGGTCAACGTAGACCCTAATGCCCCTGACGTGGTTGAGCTTCGTGACTACTTATTGGCGAACAATGGCATCAAAGGCCTCGAAATAGTGACGCCTGATCAAGTCGAACGGGCGGTGCGTCTCTTTTACCGTGACGGCTTCGTCGTGGTCCGCAATGTACTCTCTGATGATCAGTTAACGTTCGTTCGCCAAGGCTGCGATGAGGTCATCCGTGAAATTCTGGCACACGATACGCATCGGTTGGGCAATCGTGGTTCACATCGATACTCGTTTGGCGGGTCAAGCCTCACGGGCCATTTGGTTCACCGGCCTGAGTGGGCAATGTTGATTGATTTACCTTCGGTCACGCCGATTTTGACGTCGATTTTTGGATCGGCAAATTACATCGCACGTGGCGGCGGCGGCGATTTTTGTCTACCGGGAGCAGCCGCTTACCAAGGTCTTCACGCCGACATGGGTGATCGACGAGAATTTGTTCCACCAGGTTCGACGCGATCAATTACCTTTGGTTCCTTTCACGACCCCAAGGGGAAGCTCACCTATCGTGACCTTCCGTGCCCCTACGTTTGTTGCAACTTTTTGATGGTCGACTTCACGGCTACAAACGGACCGACGCGCCAGATTCCAGGTACGCAGCATCTGCAAGATCCTATTCCCAACCTCGAGTCCGAGCCCGAGTGGATGAAGCTGAGTGCGGTATGTCCAGCATCAGCAGGTAGTGTGTTAATTCGAGATGTACGTGCATGGCATGGTGGAACACCAAACCTGTCCGATGAAGTCCGGGCAATTCCAAATGCGGAGTTCTATGCCCCGTGGTTCCATGAACCGATGCGGCGCAGCATGCCGTACGCGATATATGAAACGTTAAGTGAGCACGCGCAAGACGTTTGCCGGTTTATCGTGGCCGATTCTAAGGTGGAAGTAGAAACGGGATATCGGGATGACATCGGTTCCGTAAATCCCCAAACGAAACGCAGGTAGTTTGTTCGACCCGATTCCGGACGGGCTGGAAATATCTCCACTCTTTGGAGTTGAAGGACCATCGATGGTCTTCGCGTGCTTTTAAGCCTATTTCGACGCGGTACTTTGTCGACGACAGCTTGATCCGATGGTGGTATACAACGCGCATGAATGGCAAACCTGTTCGACTACGCCGAGTTGTGTTGGTTTTTGTGTTGATGACTGCCCTGCGTTCTTGGTGTGTGACGGTTGAGAACTTTTCACTGCTCGATCAAAACGGCACGGAGCATGAGCTGTCTCTTATACACATCTCCGAGCCCACGAGACCGAGGCTGATCTCGTATGCCGTCTTCTGCTTGAAAAA
>CAXDSX010000153.1:0-5525 GCA_963992075.1 uncultured Pseudomonadales bacterium
GACGGCATACGAGATCAGCCTCGGTCTCGTGGGCTCGGAGATGTGTATAAGAGACAGTCGCATACGTTGCAGCTCGATCCAACCGCAACGTACATTGAACCGTCTGGGCCAATTCTCAGCGTTTTTTTCCAATGATTCCCGCCTCCTGGAAGATCCTTGACCAAAACCTCGTAGGTTCCCGACGTCTGTTGGCCATCAAATCCGATACGCCCAACCCGATCTTCCTCCGCGACATATAGGAATCCGTTGAACAGATCGATACCGTTGGGACCATTCAAACCCTCCAAAACGACGTCGTTACCGTCCGATCGGCCATCGCCGTCTTCGTCCGAGTAGAGAATCAGAACACGACCAGTCCCAGGCGACGCAACGAGTACGTGATTGCCATCCGTTACACGGAGAACGCGCGCATCTTTAATACCCGCTGCGAACAAGCTGACCTTATAACCTTCGCGAACCTCTAGCCGATCAGACACCAGTGCTTCGTCCATCGCAGGCGGATCGAAGAGGGGAATGTTCACCGGCGGCATGACGATCCAGACCGCCAATAACAACACGGCAATCACAACGCCAAGACCAATGAACAACCGTCGCAGTATCTTCATTACCTGCTCGTCCTCGTGGTTTTTCGTCCGACCCCATGCTGATTGTTGCAGCACGGGAACTTATACCGTTCGAATCGGCGTGTTCGCGCGATCCTTGTCGACATCAACGTCCTGACTCGCCGCGAATCGTTAGATGCGTACTGCCGAGTTTGGCATCGTAGGTGATCATCACCACTCCGTCCTCGAGCTGCCGCAGAACTTCAACACGTTTCGATTCAAGCGTCCCATCGGTGACCTTGCTTTCCCGAGTAATGTACTCGTCGATAATTCCCTGCAACGCATCTTCAGATAGCGCTTGATGGGGTATTTCGATCATCTAGTGCCGCCCGACTATCCGCTCACTTATGGGCAAAAGTCGCAAACGAGGCTCGAGATCCGAAAAGTTGAATAGCTCGGGATCGGCCAAATGAGAAGGCACCACATTCCGCATGGCTCGAGCAATATTTTCAACGCGTCCCGGCTGAATTTCATCCCATTGCTTACACATATCTTTGACGACCTGCCGTTGCATGTTTTCCTGCGAACCACAAAGTCGACAGGGAATAATTGGGTGCTCTCGGTATTTGCTATAGCGAGCGACATCTCGTTCACGAACGTAGTACAAAGGACGAATCACGACATGCGCACCATCGTCCGAGAGGAGTTTGGGAGGCATCGATTTCAATTTGCCTCCGAAAAACATATTCAAAAAAAGCGTCTCAACCGCGTCATCCAGGTGGTGCCCTAACGCGATTTTCGTCGCACCCAGTGCGCTTGCTCGGCTGTACAAAATACCCCGTCGGAGTCTCGAACAAATCGGACAATAGGTTTTGCCCTCGGGCGTCAGGTCCTTGACGATGGAATAGGTATCCTCTTCGACGATATGGTATTCCACGTCGAGTTCATCGAGGTAACGTGGCAATACATCGGAGGGAAACCCAGGCTGTTTCTGGTCAAGGTTCAAGGCAAACAACGTGAACTGAACAGGTGCGTTGCGTTGTAGGGACCGCAAGACATCCAACATCGTGTAGGAGTCCTTACCGCCGGAAAGACAGACCATCACCCGGTCACCTTCTTCAATCATCGAGTGATCGACGACGGCTCGTCCGACCAAACGTCTCAACTTCTTACTTAGCTTGTTGTGTTCAACGCTTGCCTTCGCCATAGCCTGGTCAGTGTGCGATCGAGGATATGGAATAGCAATCATCTTGAACTTTATTCTGGCGAATCCGAATTCCTTGCATTCGGACTCGCGGTCTCTATGATTACGCCGCGACCAATTACTGTGGCGCGCAATCGACGAACTCGTCGCGCTGACAAGCCGCTTACCGGCGAAGTCGGCGTCGTTCACCGGAACTCTAGTACGGGCCTGCGGCGACTGGTGAATAAGCGTCTTGTATCAGGAGATTCCTATGGGCCTCGAGCGCCAACGCGATCCAATGGAAGTCGACGAAACGGACGAAGCGTTGTACCGCTTGCGTCATAGTCTCGCGCATGTGCTCGCCCAGGCTGTGCTCGAAATGCGTCCTGGTTCAACGCTCGGATTTGGGCCTCCTATTAAGGACGGCTTCTACTACGATTTCATTCTGTCGGAGCCTATAACGGACGAGGATTTCCCCAAACTCGAACAGGCCATGCGCCGTATCATCAAAAAAGGCCAGCGGTTCTATCGTGAAGCGTTGTCCAAAGATGATGCCCTCAAACAACTCAGCGAAATGAATGAGCCGTACAAACGTGAATACGCGCTCGAACTCTTGGATCGCGACGATACTGCAGAGCTTTCGTTCTACCGCAACGGACCATTTCTGGACATGTGCGAAGGACCACACGTCGACACGACACGCGATATCCCGCGCGACGGATTTAAGCTCCGGAGTGTTGCCGGAGCGTATTGGCGCGGCGACTCGGATAACGTGATGATGACTCGTATATACGCCTGGGCATTCGACGATAAAGCGACCCTCGACCTCCACGTTGACGCCTACGAACAGGCTTTGCTTCGAGACCACAAAAAGCTCGGGCGGGAACTACGCATCTACGCCATCGATAACGATATCGGTCGAGGGCTCCCGCTATGGCTACCCAACGGTACGGTGATTCGAGACGAGCTAGAAAAGTTAGCCAAGGAGCTCGAATTCAAAGCGAACTATCAGCGCGTCTCAACACCGCATATTGCCCGCCGCGATCTCTTTTATCAGACCGGACATTTACCCTATTACGCCGACGGCATGTATCCGCCGATGGAGCTGACAGAAGAAGGCGAAGATGGGGAACGAGTCAAAGAAGCTTATGTCCTGAAACCCATGAACTGCCCACATCACCACAAAATTTTTTCGTCAGAACCACGGAGCTATCGGGATCTCCCGTTGCGTTTGGCAGAATACGGGCAGGTATATCGATTCGAGGAATCTGGCGCCGTCGGTGGACTTGTACGCGTTCGTGGAATGAGCATGAACGATGCCCACATCTACTGTACCGAAGACCAAATTAAGTCCGAGTTCAGAAATGTAATGGCCTTGCACGACGAAGCCTACGCCATCCTGGGGTTAGACGATTATTACATTCGGCTTTCCCGCTGGGATCCAGAAGACCCCAAGGGGAAAGAAAAATACGTTGACGACCCGCCATCCTGGGAAACCTGCGAACGGCTCATCGCCGAACTCTTAAATGAAATGGAAGTCGAGTATGTGGAGGGGCCCGGAGAAGCCGCGTTCTATGGACCCAAGATCGATATGCAGTTCCGTACCGTGACAGGTCGGGATGAGTCCGTCAGCACCGTCCAACTCGACTTTGCGGTCCCGCCCCGACTCGGGCTGCACTACGTTGGGTCCGACGGAGAAGATCATGTGCCGTACTGCATTCACCGGGCACCCTTTTCGACGCACGAACGCTTTGTTGCTTTCCTAATCGAACACTTTGCAGGCGCATTTCCAACGTGGCTTGCGCCGGTTCAAGTCCGTGTGTTGACCGTATCAAATCAATTCACCGAGTACGGTCAACAAATCGTTGACCGACTCCGCTCGCGTTTCATACGCGCCGAGCTTGGCTCAGACAGCGACACGGTTTCCAAGAAGATCCGTGAAGGCACGACTCAAAAAATCCCAAACCTAGTGGTCGTGGGCGAACGAGAAGCGCAAAACAGCACCGTAACGCTGAGACGTTACGGTATCGACAAACAAGAAACGCTTTCGGTTGATGCTCTTGAAAACGCGCTCATTGACGCGATTGCGCGGCGATCGCTGGAGTTACAACTGAGCTAAATGGAGTTGCGCCAAACGGGCATCAAATCTCTATGGTCGTTTGATTCAGTTGGATGCTTGGGCTGTATGGCGATTCACGCCCGAGAGATTGATGTAATCCTTCAGAATGTGGCCCGTTTCCACAATGAGCGGGTCTGGATCTTCGCTAGACTCGGAAACCTTTTCCGCTTCTCTTCGTGACTTATGCGCATCGAGCTCTTTGAGACTCTTAACCGGATTTTCTCCGTTAGCAACGAGCAGCGTATTTTCTAGCTCGAGCCGCCATAGATCGTCGGCCTCTTTTTCACTCAAACGGGTCGTTTGGTTAAGCGATATGTGTGTCTCGGCACGCTTTTCTTTCCTCCAATCAGACATCGACCGGAGATAGACGAAATCAGGATCTTGTGAGACCCGTCGCTCGTGGTTCGCCCTGAGCCGTTGCAGATAAGGTTGGATGGCGTTGCCCTCGCGATACGGGGCTGGCTTGATCGTATCCCAGACAAGAGCGTCTTCCAGCGTGCTCTCACCGATATCGTCGACGCCGAACACGTCCGGGTATGCAATGTCGGGAACGATCCCTTGATGCTGGGTGCTGTCCCCGGACACCCGGTAGAATTTTGCTTCAGTGATCTTAAGTTGACCACGGTTCAAGGGCACCAATGTTTGTACCGTACCCTTACCGAAGGTCTGAGTCCCGATCACCAAACCCCGTTGGTAGTCTTGAATCGCTCCTGCGAAAATTTCGGATGCGGAGGCGGAAAGTCGATTGACCAATACCGCGAGTGGACCATCCCACGCCGTCCTACCGTCCTCATCACGATAGACTCTCGCGCTTGGCCTACGCGCTTTTCGCACTTGAACCGTGGGGCCCGTCGAAATAAATAGTCCCGTGAGAGACTGTGCTTCCTGCAGTGAGCCCCCGCCGTTACTTCGTAAATCAACCACGAGGCCATCCACACCCTCGGCTTTCAACTCTTCGATGAGTTTCCGAACGTCGCGCGTTGTGCTCCTGAAGTTCTTTTCGCCGCGTCGGACCGCATTAAAGTCGACATAGAATGTCGGAATCTCCAGTACGCCAATCCGTACGTCGCCGAGCTCGCTCTCAAGCTTAAACACCTTTTTTTGCGCAGCTTGTTCTTCTAGTTTGACGGTATCCCGCTTTATTTGAATCACCCGACCCGATTCTTCGTCACCGGAGTTGTCAACCAGTCCGAGCCGGACGATCGTGCCTTTAGGACCGCGAATCAATTCAACGACGTCGTCAAGGCGCCATCCCACCACGTCGATCAGTTTACCGCGCTCGCCCTGGCCAACGGACACGATTCGGTCCGAGGGCCGTAGTTCGCCCGCTTTATCGGCCGGTCCAGCGGTCACTAAACGTACCACCGAGGTGTAGTCGTCTTCCGTGCGCAACACCGCGCCAATCCCTTGCAACGAGAGCGACATACTCATGTTGAAATTCTCGGACGAGCGAGGCGAAAGATATTGAGTATGTGGATCGTATGTTGACGCGAACGCATTCATGTACAGTTGGAACGCGTCTTCGGGTCGAGTTTGCTGGGCCTGCTTCAGCCGATTTCGATAGCGTTTAAGTAGGACGTCCTGGATGTCATCAAGGTCTCTCTCGTTACTGTCTCTTATACACATCTGACGCTGCCGACGAATAGAGAGGTGTAGATCTCGGTGGTCGCCGTATCATTAA
>CAXDSX010000154.1:0-5508 GCA_963992075.1 uncultured Pseudomonadales bacterium
ATACGGTTGTCTTCCGGCGTCGTGATTCGAAATTCGTGCGTCGTACGTTCCTGCGACTGGTGCAAAATCGCGCCCTTCACCGGACTGTAGCACTCACGGCCTCCAGGGGTAATGAAACGCGAGTCGACCCCGTAGTTGATGACATAGGCCGGGTTCGAGTACGTACAGGTGTAGTAGCTGATGTAGGCTCCGGAGTTGTTGTAACCCGTGTAATCGACCATCTGCTCGATTTTCCGATCGAGATAGCCCCCCGTGTAGATCATCTCCAACGCGTCCCCGCGACTAGTCACCGTCCAACTCGTTAGGCCAAACTCGTCTTTCAGGTGGTCAGGGAAGTAGCGATTAACGTCGAGATCCCCGACCTCGGGATCAAAATCAAACACGCCGTCGGACCCAAGCTCTTGGGTGGTGTGTTGAACCAGGACATCGATGGTGTCTTGATTCAGTAAATCGCCGACGGGTGTGTATTCGTAAGAACCGCTGATCCGTGCACCCTTGTAATAACTGTCGTTAAAGTCCGATTCCACCAGCGTACCGTTGCTGGCTGCGTCATAACGTACTGCACTGCCCGTGGCCGTGGAGAGCGGATTCACGGAAGGGTCCGTGGTGAAGGATCCGAGGACGTTGTCGATGTAGCCACCCTCATGGATGGAATAGAAAGCGCCCCGAACCGCCAACTGATCGTTAACCGGGATATTGATAAACGCCTCAACCCCGGTGCTGATATCACCGTCTTTGGTGGTGGACATGGTGACGTCGGCGCCAGTAGCAAACGCGTCGACCTGCGGCTTATTGGTGATCAGCCGAATAGTTCCCGCTTGGGAGCTCGCACCAAACAGCGTTCCCTGTGGCCCCGGCAACACCTCGATACGCTGAATATCGGTCGCGTACACGTCGAGGTTACGACCTGGCGCGGTTACCGGTTGCTCATCTAGGTAGAGAGCCACATTTGGCGTGGTTCCTTGTGCCCCCGACAACAACACGGTAATCGGTTGAACTGCCATGCCCCTGATGTAAACAGTCGCCCTTCCCGGACCCACACTGGCCGAGGAGACGTTCGGCAAGTGCCGAACGTAGTCGTCAAAATTACCGATGGCCACATCGTCCATGGTGGTTTCGTCAAGCACGTTCACCGTGACAGGGATCTCCTGGGCACTGGATGCACGTTTTGTGGCTGTGACGATGACTTCTTCGATTTCGGTTGCAGCAAACGCCGTGGTACTGGCGGCAACGGCCATCATGGCAGCATTGAGTTTTTTCAGTCGGAACATAGAAAACTCCTGATTTGATCTTTTTTTGTTAACAGATTGAGCGGCAGGAACGTTCGTATGGCGAATTACACCACCTTCCCGTGGGCCAGTCAAAGCTGACGCCCGCGATTCTTCTGCATATTCACCGGCAGCTTAACGATATGTCGAGCCATCGAAAAACCGCGAACCGAGCTCCGCAGATCGCTTTAGCGTCCCTCACGAAAAGGTCAACGACGTCGTGAAACCTTCAGGTCATCAATGTTCGTCGCTGCGGACTTGGGACAAGATCAAGTACACTCTGGACAGCAATCGTCAAACGAGTTGACTCGCAAACCATCATCGAGGGGTGCCACGAGATTTGCGTAACATATTGAAATACTCATCCGTATTGCTTTTGATCCTGATGGGCAACGTTGCGATGGCGTCGGAAAGTGCGGTATTCCAGGATTTACCAGGAGAGATTGAAGAACCTTCAGATACCACCCCTTCGTCCCCCGAACGCGAGCCCGACGAGGAGATGATCGTGACGGCACCCAGGCCCGACAAAGGGCAGGTGCCGCAATTCGAGTATCTGCTGGAGACATACAAGGCGCGAAGCAAAGGCTCCCTCCTATACCGGCGCGGCAAGTACGCGGAATCTTTTCCGTACCTATTAGTCGCGGCGAAGCGGGGCTTCCGCTTGGCCCAAGCTCGGGTCGGCTTTCTCTTCCAGCAAGGGATAGGTACACCCAGGGACGGAGAAGCAGCTATCGCGTGGCTTGCCCTTGCCGCAACACCGGACACGCTCCCCGAGATCAAGAATTATTTCGTTGCGCAATGGGCCAAAATCCCGCCCGAGTACATCCCGCACCTCGAGCGGCTGATAGAAGAATACCGTGACCAATACGGTAACCGCGAAAACCGCGTTGTGTGTGACATGAGTCGGAAGGCAGGAACGCACTTCAAGAAGTTGACCTGCCGTTTTATGGACGAGTCGATTTATCAAGACTTCAGCGACGCCATCAATGCGGACGAAGCCATCGAGCAAATCGGTGGTGGCGGGTAGTTATTCGGGAGGGGAAACCCTAAATCGCCGCGTTATACAAGTTGACATTTGATGTATCAAGGCGTAACTAAACCGTTACGGGGGGAAATTGTCTGTGCCGTAGCGGTCGCTCACGGCGCGAAGAAGATCTAGACAGTGTCCATCCTGAGTTTGCCTATGTGGAGAGGAGAAATTTATGTGGTACCCGAGAGCCTTCTTGAAGTGGTGCTCGCTCGCTTTATCGTTAACCGTTTGCAATGCCTTCGCCGCCGACGAGGCGCGGTGCTTGCCCGGCTACATCTACGACGACGATATTGACGAATGCGTAGCTGATACCGCCGAAGAAGAGATTATTGTCACCGGTTCGTTTATTCGGCGAGACAACTTCGACTTGCCCTCACCGATGAACGTCATCGACGAGCTTGATTTGGAAATGGCCGCAACCCCGGACATTGGCGACGTGCTGTTTGACCAAACCTTCCAGGTTGGGGTCAACGCAAACGCCGCTCCGTTCGAATTCGGTGGTGGTGATGATCAGAACTGGCAACAAGGTGGGGAAGTATGGGCCAACCTACGGGGTCTCGGGACCCGGGCAACGATGACGATGATGGACTCGCATCGTGTCCCTGCAAACGTAACCGGCTATAGCTGGTGGACGCGACGTGCCGGAACGGACGTCACGAACCTTTACCCCGGCATCGCCATTGGCCGCGTGGAGACCATCCTTGATGGTGCGTCTGCGTTGTACGGCTCTGAAGCGGTGTCCGGCGTTGTTAACTTGATCCCACGAAAGAACTTCGAGGGATTGATGATGAATTACGAGGTCCAGCAAGCGACCGATGCTGGCGCTCCACAGAAACGGATGAGTTTATTGGCCGGTGCACAAGGTGAACGTACAAGCGTCATCTTTGCTCTGGAAATTCGAGACGGCGAACGCATGAAGTTGACGGATCGACCGGAATATATCGTCAGTTCCGCCAACTGGACTGGGCAATACCTGCCGCCCTACAACGAAATGGGACGTGGGAACCCAGGCGATTGGTCGGTACCGGTACGCGGCGTTGACGGCACTCTGCAGCCGTACAACGGCGGTGCCTGGTACCAATATCAAGGCCAATGGATGCAAGACGTTACGTATGCACCTCTGGCGAATAATGAAGGGCGTAATCGCTCGGTGCGTCATGTCGACCCCGGTTGTGGGTTCGAGTTTGGATCCGGCTACTCGTCGTTGCCGCATCTGCCCCCGATTGGTGACCCCAACCGCCCCTCCGCGACCTTGGCGGTCGCCGACTACCATAGCGGGATTGCGGTGACCGATCACGCGAGGCCTGGTAGCTTCTTGAACGGCTTCATGACCGGCGACGTCGCTGGTCTTTCGTCTTCCGAAGGGACCGAAGGACAATGGGGAGGTAGCCGTCAAGATTGCCGCCAAGTGATCGCCGACTACCAAGACATTGAATCGAAGCGCGATCAACAACAGGGGTTCGCGTACTTTGAGCACGAGCTCAACGATTACGTCAAGATCAAGGGCGAACTCGTCGTGTCCACAATGGACTACGGCACCCGAGACGTGGTCGGGAACCTCGATGAGATGGACCGAATCAGCCTCATGGGCATGAACACGCCCATGGTGATTGGCGAAAATCCTGGGAACCCCTTCCATGCCTTCGCCGATGGAACCAACGGATTTCCTGCCGACAGCTATCTCAGCTACACCGATAGCAACAACAACGGCATTTACGATTACCTCGAAGAGCCCGGTGAATACTACGTCTTCGCGCAAGACGCTAACGGCGATGGCATCCCCGATCGCGACTGGGATGGCGACGGCGTCGCCGACCTGGACGCCCAAGGTAATGTCGAGGCCCGCGTGTTATTGCAGCCCTATTGCTCCGATTCAACTGCGGAATGGTGGGAGTGCGTTTACGGCGTTGACAGCAACGGTGACGGCCTCGTGGCCTCACTCGCTGACGCCGACGGCGACGGCCTGCCCGATCGGTTCGACCCCGACAGCGGCGGCTTGCACCTCTTCGAGGACGTGCGGATGATCGAAATGTCCATCGCGCCGAAGCAGCCGCATGGAAACACGATCTCCTGGTTGAACGACGATATGTCGTATAACCGTCGTCGACAAATTGACAACTTGAGGATCCGGCTCGGTACCGAAATCACCATCCCAGATACGGAATGGATCATCGATTTTGACTGGATCTCTGCGTGGAGCAAACGGGAAGAAGACTACGCCGAACCAGTATGGCCGTGGACGGTCGCCTCAATGCGCTGTCAGGGTGGCCAGATGAACGATACTTGCTGGAACCCCTTCAGCACGGCCTGGCTCGACAGCAACGAGTACGGTCAGCTGCTTGAGGCTTGGCGAAACCCGGATCATCCAGCAGCCAACACCGAGCTTGAACACCGGTACGCTGGCGTATTGTTACGCCATGACCAACGCAACATCCGCATGGACGTGATCGACGCGGTGGTGTCAAACGGTGCCATCTTCGACCTGCCCTGGAACGATTCACCCGTTGGCCTAGCTGCCGGTATCCATCACCGACTTGAGTCGGAGGAATACCGTCCAAACCAACTCGGTGCATCGGCACTTGGTTCCGCACGAACCAATTTCCAGTACACCGAAGAGGAAACCAACGCGGCGTTTATCGAGTTACAGCTGCCCTTGATCAACAGCCCGACATGGGGCGACATGGAATTGCAAGTGGCCATGCGTTACGCCGAATTTGAAGGTAGGGGCTCAGTTAGTGCACGCGGCCAAAAGGCCGAATTTGACACCACGATCCCCAAAGTTGCGTTTCGGTACTCGCCCACGGACTGGTTGGCCGTACGGGCCAGCTTGACCGAGGGCTTCGTGTTGCCGGGTATGTTTCAACTCTTCAACCAGTCGGTGCGTCCGGATAACTTCCAAACCGTCTACGACTACATCTGCGACAACCTGCCCGAGCTAGGGGACTGTAATGGGGTATCACAAGGTGGCGGAACACCCGACGTCCTTGTGGCCGATGCCCAAAACTCGGGACTCGGCGCTGAAGTGTCTGATCTCTGGAACGCGGGCGCATCTTTCCGGTTATTGGATGGCGACCTAACGATGGACGTTGATTACACGGAAGTGAAGTTTAACGGTCGTGTTGAACGGATGGGGGCCAGCGGTAATTTGGCCTCAGCCGGTATCGGGTTCCAGCCCTATGGCTCCTCGGCCTGTCCCGGAACTCCGCTTGC
>CAXDSX010000155.1:0-5489 GCA_963992075.1 uncultured Pseudomonadales bacterium
TGATACGGCGACCACCGAGATCTACACCTCTCTATTCGTCGGCAGCGTCAGATGTGTATAAGAGACAGTCGTAATATCGCTCGCGCAATTTGGACGGGTTCTGTGCATACGCAAAGATCGTGTCCATGGGCGTTCCTACTGGAAAGCCCGCGATTAACCGGCCGCCCGACATACAGTCGAGCATGGCAAATTCTTCGGCGACCCTTGTGGGTGGGTTGTACAGCGCAAGCGAATTTCCCATGACGCAAATTGCCGGTTCCGTGGTGCGTCGAGTGAGTGTCGAGGCGATCAGATTGGGCGAAGGCATTAGGCCGTAGCCGTTTTGATGATGTTCGTTACAACAAATGCCGTCGAAACCCAATTGTCCCGCGTATTCCAGTTCGTCGAGGTACTCGTTGTAGTGTTGATGAACCCGCTCTGCGTCAAGTAGCTTAGAGTTGATGTCGACCCAGACGGATGGATGGGTGTCTCTAAAGTCATCGGGCAAATCTTTGTATGGCATCAAATGAAACCAGAGGTTTTTCACGTTTCCCCTCTCAGCGATATCGGATAGACCTGGCGATCGTAGCATGCTCGATTTGGCCTATGCTCGGGAACGGTTATCGATGCCGTCATTGAAATTAAGAGACGGGTTTGTGCGACGAGTCGAGCTATAGTTAAGGGAGATTTCGACACGTTTCAGGAGGTAGTTTCGTGGATGTACAAGACGGGGTGGCGGTTGTGACAGGCTCGTCCTCGGGTGTGGGGGCGGCATGTGCACGGCAACTCGCTGAGAAAGGCTGTCACGTTGTCATTAATTATGCGCATAACGAAGAAGGGGCCCGTGCAACGCAAATAGCTTGCGAAGAATATGGCGTTGAGACGATTGTTCAAAAAGCCGACGTTGCTGATGATGACCAGTGCCGTGCACTGGCCAACGCAGCTCTCGATAAATGGGGAAGAATCGACGCACTTATCAACAACGCGGGGACCACTAAATTCAATGCCCATCCGAATTTGGACGGCCTTAACAAGCAGGATTTTCTGGATATCTACGCCGTCAATACGGTTGGCGCTTACCAGATGACGCGGGCGGTCGCCGAGTCCATGCGGACCAGCGGCCAGGGAAGCGTTGTCAACGTTTCTTCCATCGCGGGTGTGATGGGGGTGGGGAGTTCTGTCGCCTACGCGGCTTCAAAAGGCGCACTCATTACCATGACGTTGTCGCTGGCTAGAGCGCTAGGCCCCGAAATACGGGTCAACTGCATTTGCCCCGGTTTTATCCAAGGCGATTGGCTTGAACAGGGCTTAGGCAGTGATGCGTACCAAGCGGCCAAGGCGAGTGTTGAAGCAAGCTCACCGCTTCAAGTTGCCTGCACTCCAGACATGATTGCGGAAGGTATCTTGTACTTCGTATGCGGGGCCGATGTGGTGACAGGCGAGACGATTATCATGGATGGTGGTATGCACCTTGCTCAAGCCGGCATGAGTAAACGGTAAATGAACTTCGGGCGAGAAGCGCTTCCGCCGTTCTGGATCTGTCGGTTCGCGGAAACGTTGAAAGGTTCCTCCCGAGATCGAACACGAGTTTCGACGTTAGAGCTAGCGTTTGAATTGGGATGGTCGGGAAAACGCGGATCAGCCATTATGGTTCCCGTGTATTCGTATGGGCGGACAAATCATGTCTAGGGGTTCTTTTCTCGACTTGTTAGCACAGTCGCCGGTGAAGCCGATGCTTGAGCATGCGTTGATCGCTGGAAATTGCGCGGATGAACTTGGGGTTTTTGTTGCTGCATTGAGCGAGAACGATTGGTCGAGTGCCGTTAAATCCCGCGAGAGAATCGTTGAGTTGGAGCATCAAGCTGATGATCTGAAAAGAGAAATTCGCGGTCATTTACCGAAGAGTCTTTTCCTTCCGGTGCCGCGAGCCGACCTTCTTGATCTTGTTCGGCTTGTTGATCAATTACCAAATACCGCGAAGGATATTTCCGGACTGATGACCGGACGGAAGATGCGGATTCCAGACGGAATCCGCGTGAGCTTTACGGATTTTGTAACCAAGGCCGTCGGCACGGCGCGACAAGCTTCAGCTTCAGTCGAAAGACTCGACGATGTTTTTGGTGCCGCTTTTCGCGGCGAAGTCGCTAAAACACTCGGAGTTTTAGTACGCGAACTTGACACCTTGGAACATGAGACTGACGAAGCGGAAATAATCGTTCGGGCAGAACTACTTGCAGTTGAAAACGACCTCACCCCGATCGAAGTCGTCTTTCTGTATGAAGTGGTGAAAGAGATCGGAGAGCTCGCCGATAGAGCTCAACAAGTAGGTCATCGGTTACTCATGCTGGTTGCGAAGTAAAAATAAGGAGCCGGGTTAGTTTGGAAATCATTACTCAATTCGGCAGCACACTCCTAATCTCAGGATGTGTGCTTGGTTTCTTTATGGCCTGGGGTATCGGATCCAACGATGTTGCTAATGCAATGGGAACCTCGGTTGGCGCCAAAGCTCTCACACTTACGGGCGCAATCATGGTGGCGTGCGTCTTTGAATTCGCTGGTGCCTATCTGGCGGGTGGCGAAGTCACCCAAACGATTCGCAAGGGGATTATTGATCCGAATTTACTTGCTGACACCCCCCACTATCTCGTTTACGGAATGTTGTCCTCGTTATTGGCGGCCGGGATTTGGTTGCTCGTCGCCTCAATATTCGGTTGGCCAGTGTCAACAACCCACTCCATTGTGGGCGCGATCGTTGGATTTGCGGCGGTATGTATAGGTAGCGAATTTGTCCAATGGGGAAAGGTCGGCTCCATCGCGTCGAGCTGGGTCGTATCACCTCTATTGGCGGGTACGATTTCTTTTGGAATTTTTAAGAGTGTCCAGATACTCATTCTTGATTGGCCCGATCAATTTCAACGCGCCCAGAAATTTATCCCGGGGTACATTTTTATAGTCGGTTTCGTAATCTGCATGGTCACTCTGCTAAAGGGTTTAAAACATGTCGGGATCCAATTTTCAGCGGCAGAAAGTCTTGCGTTGGCAGCGGCCTTTGGGGCATTCCTAGCCGTTGTCGGCAGATTCCTTATTAGTCGAATTAAGGAAACGGCCGGGGGCGGTCGCCAAGGTAAGCATTCGGATCTGGAAAAGGTTTTTGCTGTCTTGATGGTATTTACAGCGTGTTCCATGGCCTTTGCCCACGGGTCTAACGACGTAGCCAACGCCGTGGGGCCGTTGGCCGCAGTGGTCAATATTGTCCAATCGGGCGGCTCCGTCATGGCGAAGTCAGCCTTGCCTGGCTGGGTTTTACTGGTGGGCGCAAGTGGCATTGTGCTTGGTTTGATAATGCTTGGGTACCGCGTAATAGAAACGGTTGGTCGCAATATTACTGAGTTGACACCAAGCCGGGGATTCGCTGCAGAGCTTGCGGCGGCAACCACCGTTGTCGTCGCTTCAGGAGCAAGTCTTCCGATCTCGACAACGCACACACTGGTTGGAGCAGTGCTCGGGGTGGGATTAGCTAGAGGAATTGGCGCGATTGATGTGCGGGTAGTCGGAAAAATCATTCTGTCATGGGTTGTGACGCTTCCGGCAGGAGCCTCGCTGTCCATCTTGTTTTTCTATACGTTTAAGGGGATTTTTGGGTAGCTCGATTTGGTTTAACCGACGAGATGGGCCGGCAACGTCTCCATCAGATCGTGTTCTTTGAACTCGGTAGCGTAAAGCCGAAAGTACTACCCTCTCCCAAAGTACTGTTGATCCGTAATGTTGACTCGTGTCTTAACAATATGTGTTTAACAATCGCCAAACCTAATCCAGTCCCCCCACTCTTTGCGATTCTTGGCGAGTCGACTCGATAAAACCGCTCAGTTAAGTGCTGCAGGTGCTCGGTTGCTATTCCTGGACCTGTGTCCGTGACTTCAAACAAGCACACATCGCCGTCGGTTAGCCACCGTATTTTGATCTTGCCGCCCACGGGGGTGTAACGAATAGCATTAGTGATCAAATTATTGATCGCACTGTAGATTTCTTCCGGGATTCCTAAGGCCCTTGTCCGTTCGTCTATCGACATCTCCACGTCATGGTCGAATCCTTCCAATTCCTTGATTTCGTTCGAAATGGTCACGATGATTTTTGCGACGTTAACGTCGTCCAAGTCGTAAATTGAAGGTCGGGGAGATGATTCGAGGCGAGTTAACGTTAATAAGTCTTCAACAAGGTTCCTCATTCGTTGCACCGGGGAGAGAAGCCGAGTGACGATTTCCTCCGTATCTTGGATGGTTGCGGAATCTTGCAAAGCCTCTAAATAACCAACGATCACCGTGAGTGGCGAGCGCAATTCGTGTGAGATGTTCGCGAGAAAATCCTGACGAGTCGTGAGGAGCCGGTTGAGGGGGGTAACGTCTCTGACGAGAATAATTCGTTGATCGCGGTCGAGTGTATGCAGACGAACTTCGAGCTGACTGCGATTGTCCTTTGGCGAGGTAACTTCAAGAACTTCGCCTGTCACGGGACTTCGAATGATTGCCTCAACTCGTGGATCTTGCCAATGATCGATGAGGTTGATCCCAGCCGTCCTAATCGGTAGGTCTAGAACATTCCTTGCAGCATCGTTAGCGTCCATGATCTGGCCATCACTTGTGGTGACAAGCCACGCCTCTGGTAGTTCTCTGAGTCGACGCTTTAGGTCCCTTGTTGCATCAATAATTTTTTTTGATCGTTTTCGGGCGTTGTGTGAGCTACGAAACAATCGACTGGCAGAGACTTGGAATAGCCCGCTTACCATCCGGGGAGGCTTTATGGGATTTCGAGTCCAAAGATAAAATTGAACTAGCTGGAAGAGGACGAAAACCATTATCGCGGAGAGACTGACGATCAGGCCGATTAGTAGGTCCCCTAGTACATACGAAACGATAGTACCTACGACTAGAACAACGAAGAGAACATTGAAGGTTAAGGTTGAGGGCGCGCCTTTCATTTTTCAGCATTTGTTTGGTAGACGTAACCAACGCCATGGACTGTCTCGATTACTCCTGACTTACCTGAGGGTTCCAACTTTTTTCTCAGTCTGACGATGTATACATCGACCGTTCGTTCCTCTACATACGCCGATCTCCCCCAAGCTCCGTCCAAGAGTTGATTGCGACTAAGAATCCGGTTCGGGTTCTTCATCAAGTATTGAAGTAGTCCGTATTCCCTAGGCTTAAGGTAGAGATTCTCACCGTTGATTTGAAGTGTGTGGTTGTGGGTGTTCAACGAAATACCGTTGCTTTCAATTAGAGATCCGGCTTCTCCGCTGGATCGGCGCAGGAGGGCATTCACGCGTGCAATCAATTCGCGAGGCGAAAACGGTTTAGTTACGTAGTCATCGACTCCTGAGTCAAACCCACGAATCGCATCAGCTTCCTCGCTCCTAGCCGTTAACATGATGATCGGTATTTTTTCTGTCTCTTATACACATCTGACGCTGCCGACGAATAGAGAGGTGTAGATCTCGGTGGTCGCCGTATCAT
>CAXDSX010000156.1:0-5424 GCA_963992075.1 uncultured Pseudomonadales bacterium
CTAAGGAGACTTGGGTGGCATTACGTAAACTTTTTCTCGCAGGATCGATTCTCGCCATCGGATTTTGCCTCGGGGGTATAGCTGCAAACGTTTCGAAACCTGCGTTCGTCCTCGCTTCCGGCCGTACTATTGATCCAGATCTCACCGCCTATGCTCAAGCAGCAGGGCCTGGCGCTAGCGCTGCCGGCGCTAAGATCCTTGCACGAGACAACAACGCAAACCTAACCGTGGTCGAAGGACAATGGCCTTACGAACATCAGACTGATGGGTTCCTAGTTATTGAACGGTTCGACTCAAAACGGGCGTTCTTAGATTTTTGGTATTCCGACGAATACCAAGCAGCCATCGAGTTACGTAAAGGAAAAGTCGAACTCGATTTCGTTCTCGTCGTTGAAGAACTCTGAGATTCCGGCAGCCTTGAATCGGTCAGACACACGCGTCACTCGATGAAAAGGTGAGACTTACATTCGAACTTGTGGCATTTTTTTGGTGACGGAATCGGGCGGAAGACATCGGTCCAAGCTGGCATTGATTGTTGAAGCTTGGGTGTTCGCCCAGTGAAAGAAGTAGGGCAATGACGAATCGACCTAACGGATCGAAAGGAGCGACATCATGCGACGCGTAAGCCTCGGCGGATCCGGCGGATTGGAAGTCTCGCAGTGCGGCATGGGCGTGATGAGCATCACCGCGTTCTACGGTGATCCCATCCCCGACGAGGATGCCATCGAGCTTATTCAGAAAGCGGTCGAATCTGGTTGCACGTTCTTCGATACGGCAGAGGCCTACGTTGCGCAGCATCCGGTCACCAAGGAAATGTTGTGGAACGAGGAGATCCTGGGTAAAGCAGTGGCGGTTATCGGGCGAGATAAAGTCGAAATCGGGACTAAATTCGGCGGCAGGTCCGCGATGACTGGCCCCGCAGCGGGCGACCACATGAAGCAAGCCTGTCATGCCGCGCTGAAGCGCTTGCAGACCGATACCATCGACATGTATTACCTCCACCGCGTCGACCCCAACGTACCTATCGAGGAAACCGTGGGAACGATGGCGGACCTTGTCCGCGAGGGCGCTGTAAAGTGCATTGGCCTCAGCGAAGCCTCTCCCGAAGTCATATCACGCGCACACGCGGTGCATCCAATTGCGTGCGTACAGCAGGAGTGGTCGCTCTACACGAGGGATCTGGAAGAGGACATCGTCCCGGTGTGTAGGGAATTGGGTATAGGTATCGTGCCCTACTCTCCACTTGGTCGCGGTTTTCTCAGTGACGACATGGTTATCCCAGCGAACGATGCACGACAGATGTTCCCGAGGCTCATGGGAAATGCTTTCGAAGCAAACAAAATACTGCGCGCAAAGGTAGCCGCGATGGCACAGGACAAAGGATGTCACACTGCTCAACTTGCTCTCGCCTGGCTGTGGAAACAGGGTGAAAAACTCGGCGTCGACGTCGTGCCGATCCCTGGCACGACCAAGATCCGTAACGTTCAGAGCAATTGCAGCGCGGTTGACGTACCCATTTCGGAAGTAGAACTAGCCGAGTTATCAAGCGCTTTTGACGATGTTGTGGGGGAGCGAGGCTTTGAGCAGTACATGAGCAGTACATATAGAGTCACCACGAACGCCAAAGAGAAGCCCAAGGGTTAGTTAGTGTTGAACGCCGCTACCGAGTCTATAACACGAGGGACGATTCGGATGTCGACAACATCGCCTAGAAAGAAATAACGAAGGAAACCAAATGACGTCACAAACGATCCACGACAACCTTTCGCATCCGGTGATTGATTCAGATGCCCACTGGCTCGGATTCGGGCCACTCCTGCAAGAGCGCATCGCCAAAATAGGCGGTAGAAAAGTCGCGGAATGTTTCAAAGGGTATCGAGACCTCATTGGAGCCCCGCTACAGATGACACCTGAAGAAAGGCGTTTCAAACGTGTTGCCCACATGGGTTTCTGGCAAGTTCCGATGGCGAACACAATGGACCGTGCAACCGCCATGATGCCTGGATTGCTATACGAACGGCTGGACGAACTTGGGCTCGACTATTGCGTTATGTACCCCACCGACGGTCCTAGCGCCGGAAAAGACGACGAGCTTAGGGTTGCCGCGATACGGGCGTTCAATATCTTCTCAGCTGAGCTCTTCGCCGATTACGCGGATCGTGTGACCCCGGTTGCAGTCATTCCGACGAACCACCCGGAGGAAGCGATCGCCGAGCTGGAATACGTAACCGGGGATCTTGGCATGAAAGCGGCGCTCTTCTCCGCGATGATTCCACGCGACGTCCCCAGCGTGGATGAAGGCGGCGACGCTGGCGCGGTCAGGTTAGGCCCCTGGTACGACTCGCTCGGACTGGACAGGGCCTACGACTACGACCCGGTATGGCAAAAGTGCGTAGAGCTCGGCATCGCGCCCACCTTTCATTCGTCTGGTCGGGGCTATGTGCTCCGACGATCGCCATCGAACTTCACGTACAACCACATCGGACATTTCGCCTCCGCTGGGGAAGCGATATGCAAATCGCTCCTCTTAAATGGAGTGACGCGACGGTTCCCAAATCTCAACTTCGCATTCTTGGAGGGCGGGTCGCATTACGCGTGTCAGCTCCTCGCTGACCTCATCGGACATTGGAACGTCCGGAATAGAGACGCGCTCGCTCTGCTTGACCCAGCAAACTTAGAACACGAGTCGCTGATCGAGCTCGGACGCAAGTACGGCCCACCTGGTATGGCTGAACTTTTGATCGACCGCGAGAGCGCGTTGTACGCGTCTATGGCGCCGGAAGTTTCTGTTGGTACGGGAGGAGAGCCGGATCTGGACGACTTCGCTCACTGCCAGATCGAATCGGTGGAAGACTTCAAAGTTCTTTTCAGTAATTTCTACTTCGGATGTGAAGCCGACGACCGTATGAATGCATCTGCATTCAACGACAAGGTCAACCCTCTCGGGGCCAGAATAAATGCTTTATTCAGTTCCGACATTGGGCATTTTGATGTTCAGCACATGAACGAAGTCCTCGAAGAAGCACACGAACTCGTGGACGACGGAGTGATGAGTGACGACGACTTTAGAGACTTCACCTTTGTAAACCCGGTCGCTTTCTGGAGCCGAGGAAATCCTCGTTTCTTCGAAGACACCGTGATCCAAGACCCGGTTGCCGACCTCCTCTCCTCGCAGATTGAGTGACTTTATGCACGTGCGGTAGTCTCGCTAAATGGTTGGTAATACGTAATGTTCATCGTAAGGAGATTGTAGTGACAACAGCGGTTATCGAATGCACATGCACCAAATGCTCGATTACGTTAGCCGATGGAAAAGCAAAACTTAAATTCCAGTGCGGTTGCGAAGATTGCCGTCAAGCCCTCCAGTACGGCCATTCGCACGGTGGAATTAAGCCCGATCCTCTTCCTGAGCTCTTTTACATGTCGTCGGACATAATTGAAGTCCGCGGGAAAGAGTTCATGAAGGCGTTTCAATTACGCGATGAAGATCCCGATATCCTCGGTATGTCCACGCGAATCTATTGCACTGAGTGCTACTCAATTATTGGCGTAGATCACCCCATTTATGAGGACAACGTTTTCCTGAATTTTCCTAAGCACTGCAATAATGCTGGCGATTTGTCGGTCTCATTAACCGCCTACGTCAATATGATTGATTACTCCGAAGAAATAGGACCCTTACCTACTGAGAATGTTCCTCTCTTTACAACGGGTAGATTTCAGCAGGAGTTGGATAGGATATTTGATATTCCGGTCGTGGCCGACACGTTTAGAGCAAGGGAGGCCCCTCTAGAAGGGATAACCTTGTCGCAGCTCATTCAGGATCTCGGCCCGGTGACATTGCTAGGACTAGAGAAAGGAAAGGCTCTAGTCTAACCAACCCCCACTCATCCCAAGAGCCGTGCCGCGACGAGGCGAGAGGCCGAACACTAATGGAGCATATGCAAAGGCGGGTAGCGATCGCGTTATGTGTAATCCGGATTCGTCTACATTAACGAAAAAAAACTGTTTAGAATCAATATCTTATGAAAGACAATATCGTTTTTGTTAATTATAGAAAAGACTTCGAAATTGAGTTACTAACCCTATGGCGTAAGTCTTTGAGCCAAGCCATAGCTGTAAAAGAAGATACCCGACCCGAATCCATTAGCGAACATCTAGAATTTCTCCGTTCTCTCAATCATGACCTCATTAGAGTCGCTCTCGAAAAAACCAGTCGTAAACTCGTTGGTTTTATGAGACTCGAGGGGAAAGTGGTTAGAGATCTCTTCATTCATGTGGAACATCAGCGCCAAGGTTTAGGCGCTCAGTTCATTCAACAGGCGAAAGAGGAGAACGAATGTCTTTCTTTAAGTACTTTTGAGTTAAACAAAGGCGCTCAAAAGTTTTACGAAGCAATGGGATTTGTAATCCGCAGCCGCGGATATGCGAGCTTTGACGGCAACTCTTGGGCAACGAATAAAGAACAGCTGGCGGACATTACCTACGAGTGGAGAAGAAACTAAAGTTACTTACATAGGGGTTATCTTTTTCCCCGAACCCACGCTATCAATTCACTCTCCATGGGCAGCGCGGCGAGAGGACTGGATTTGGATAGCTATATCAATGTTTTAAGGTGGGATTCGTTGGAAGCACTTGGCGTACTTGGATTCATTTTCGGGCTGGCAGCTATAGCAAAAGTTGTGTTGTTGGAATCGCGGCTAAAAAAGGCTGGCGTCCTACCTGAAGACACTACCTCCGAATAGTTGACCAGCCGACCAGATAAACTAGAGCCTCCGCAATTTGGGTAGGTTTTGGTTGTGAACTGATTGACACATCTCGTTCTAAGTCTTGACTTGTACCGACCGTAGAAATCTGTGTGACCTGGGCTCAGAGTTATCGAATGAGGAGAAAACGATGCTTTCGGTCAGATACAGGTTGCTGTTAGCGCTACTGGCCCTTCAAGTTGTGGGTTGCAACTCGGCGTACTGGATAGAAGATCCCTATCCCGGTTACGCCAGATCCGGGGCTAGCGTCACAGAGACGATCGAGGATCTTTGACCATGCGAAAGAAGAGATATAGCGGTGGCTCAAAAGCACGCTACCGAAGTTGAGGCTTGTACATAAAAATAGGAATTCAGGTCGTTTCTATCCACACATTACCGTGACGTTAGAAACCTCGCACGATTCGGAGACGATTCATGCCGCTAATCCTGGTGAAGCCGAGGCCATCACAGCGAACCTATTATGAAAATATGGCATCAAAGCTACGGAAGTACCGCCCACCCTGTTACGGTTATCGGAATAACGCGCCCTATGGAATCGACTCCTCACAATTCTCGGAGTCAACCGCACGACACGAATAGATCCCTCAGAGGAGCATAACTGATGGCTGACAGTTTCATTTTGCCCATGGACACCACGGACGATGCACTGGAGCTGATT
>CAXDSX010000157.1:0-5397 GCA_963992075.1 uncultured Pseudomonadales bacterium
ACCACCGAGATCTACACCTCTCTATTCGTCGGCAGCGTCAGATGTGTATAAGAGACAGAAGTCGGACATAAAAACGCGTCGAGACGAGGTCGACCAATCTTCGTTGGTGAGCATGACCATGGATACTTGCATATCCGAACGGGGCGTGGTCTCAAACACCTCGTTGCCCTCGAGAAAAAAGAGCCGCTTCTCTTCGAAAAATGTCTCCATGGCCGTCAAGTTCAGCACCACACGATCGCTTTCGACAGCACCAAAGTCCGGTATGACCGATCCGGTGATTTCGAGTTTTGGCGAGGGTTTCCAGGAAACATCCACACCGATCTGGGCCTCGGTTTCTTCGCGCGCGGCGTCCGCCGTCGTCGATGCATAGGGAATGATAGAGAATTGTTGCCTCGGCTCGACGCCTTCCACTTGCAACGTGTTAAGCGCACTAACGAATTGCGAAGCGGAATAGGAATGCCCGGGCCATTGGTATCGTTGATTTGCATGTGCCACTTGGCGTGTTGCGGCAAACCCAATGTTCCGGCGTCCCTCGGTTTTGGGAAGGCTCATCATGGACCAGGGAAAGTACATTTCGGCCATCCACCCGCCATCGAACGTCGACGTTTTTCCAATCCATGGGCCGTCCCAGGACCTGGAATATCTTCTCTCCGGTAGAACCTTTCCGTCTCCCAGGGAGCCACCAAGCCCCATCATGAACCAATAACCAAACAGGGCATTGCCCGTGGTATCAAGGGTCACGCCAAAATTGTCGCGATCGATAAATTCGTCGCGCTCACTCAACCGACTAACAAGGCTATCCGCAGGCTGATACAGGACCGCGCTGACGTAGAGACCGCGGTCGGTTGCGAGCAAACGGATTTCGGACGGGTAGCTCGCCGGTTCTCCGGTCCCAGGTATTGCCACCCGCATATTGTCGTAATGGGGAATCTGGCTCCAGATGGGCTCATTGACTACGCCATCGACGGTGATGTTGATTTCACTGTGGGAGCGTGTGTTCAGCGGGATGTAGTGCATGGGCATGCCGTTTAGCACCCCTTTGACTTCCTGCGGTCCTGCCCCCGATCGCGCGGGGGTATTTGATATCGGAAGATGCTTGCGCGACGTTGTATCGCTCTTCTGATTCGCTAACGCCATGGCGGAAGACGAGAGGCTTCGGTTCGAACGGGTCGATGCGTGTGCGACGGGTTGAAAAAACGCGCCATTAATCCCCGCCAGGCGCATCTTCGCCACCAGTGCTCGCGCATCACTAGAAGCAGCCTGGACACGGTACCAACGCTGCGAATCGACTTCGGTTTGGGCAACGTGCAATTGCGCGTCGAATTTGGGTTGCAACGCTTGCTGCGCAGAAAGCGCATTGTCCAACTGAAGGAAGCTTCCGGCGACGGCAATACCAGGCTCTGCCTGAATCGATAATGAACTAACGATGGCTACCATTCCGGACAGTACGGCTCGACGGTACATGCGAAATCAATCCTTCGTGACGCGGCGACACGGACGTACGGCGCGCGAAAAACCGCGCATTGTACTCGTTAGCGGCGATCGACGCTTTCCGCCACGGGCTCGATGCGAGGACTAACGTTGTTCCGTATTTAACGTTTTCGGTTTCTTGTTACGGCGTTTTCACCCGAAATCGCCCATTGACCTACCCCACCAACGTGCCACTCTAGGGTGTCTAGCCAATGTGGCGGAGGATCGCGACGGCCATGAGCATCGACATACGTCCGTTGAACCCCATCGTAGGCGCCGAAATTTGGGGCGCCGACCTGGTTAATTTGACTGATGAACAATTTGAGGAAATTCACCAAGCGTCGGTGGCCCACGCCGTTATTTTCTTCAGAGATCAGCCGCGCCTTACACCAGAACAGCAGATAGCTTTTGCGCGTCGATTTGGACCGGTCCATGTGCATCCGGCATCCCGGGGGACTCCGGCGGAATATCCCGGACTGATGAAAATTCGAACAACGCGAGAGACCAATGTAGCCGCTGGGAATCGCTGGCATTCCGATGTTTCTTGCGACGCAGCCCCGCCTTCAATCACGACGTTGCAACTTCATGAAATACCGCCGAGCGGTGGCGATACCTTATTCTCAAGCATGTACGCGGCATACGACGCCTTGTCGGATCGCATGAAAAGCTTGCTGAACGGGTTGACTGCGCATCACTCGGGCGAAGACGCCTATCGACGGTTATTTCGGTTCGATAACCCGGGCGAAGCCAGTTGGCCCGAAGCCGACCATCCGTTGGTGCGAGAACACCCCGATAGCCATCGACCGGCTCTTTACGTTAACCGGGAATTTACCGAACGAGTCAACAGTCTTCCGCGTTTGGAAGCAAAAGCGCTATTTGGATTCTTGTTGGATCATGCTGAGCAGGTGGCTTTCCAATGCCGTTTTGTTTGGTCTGAGAATGCCATTGCAGCATGGGATAATCGCTGCGTTCAGCATCACGCCGTGTGGGACTATTGGCCACACGAAAGACGTGGGCATCGAGTCACCGCTCGAGGCGAAATTCCTATTCCTTGGTCAGGCGACACCGACGCACGGCGTTCAGAAAATTTACGTTTAAGTGCGTAAGTGCCTATTGCTTGATCGCTAACGTGAGTCCGTCACCGATGGGAAGCATCGTTGCGGACACTCGGTGGTCTACCCGCACTTTCTCGTTGAGTGCCCTGATGGCGAGAGTATCGTCGTCGACGGCGTTATCGTCGGCAACACGGCCACCCCAAAGCACGTTGTCGATACCAATCACCCCGCCGCGTCGTAGCAAAACGAGACATCGTTCGTAGTAGTCATCGTAATTGGCCTTATCCGCATCGATAAAAGCGAAATCGAAAGAACCAGCTGCACCCTGGTCGATAAGCTCGTCCAACGTTTCGGTCCCAGGTCGTAGGTGTAAGTCGATTTTCGCGTGTAACCCGGCCTGTTTCCAAAAGGCGCGGGCGATGGATGTCCATTCCTCGGAGACGTCACATGCAACTATCCGGCCGTCTTCGGGCAGCGCTTCTGCCACCACAAGTGCACTGTATCCCGTGAACGTGCCCACCTCGATGGTCTTTCTTGCACCGATCAGGCGTACCAACAGCGCCATGAAGGCCCCCTGTTCAGGAGAGATTTGCATTCTGTGCCAGGGCGTGGAGTCCTGGGTTTTCGTCCGGAGCTCTTGGGCGATAGGTGATTCCTGAATACCGGATCGAAGGAGGTAGTCGTAAAGCGATTCGGTTAAGTCAATCGTTCGGCTGGACATAGTTGGTTCCTGCTTTGGAGCGTGATACTGGTCGGTAAAATGAAGCGGTGGGCCCCAACTTCAGCGTACCAATAGCTCAAGTTCGAGGGTATAGGTCAAGAAAATTGGTTCGAAAGAAGCGGTCACGATCCGTCTCGTTCAACGAAGCCGTGGAGCGATCGAATCGTCCAAGCGGGTCACGACCTCCTTCTGCGTGAGGGTAGTCGGACGAAAATAAATACAACTCAGGGTATGACTCGTTGACGAGCTGTTCTACGTTCTCGAAGGGATACGGTGTGAAGCGCAATTGTTCGCGAATTTGTTGCCCTGGTGTTCTTGACATGTCAGCCAAGTGGGGCTCGGAGCGGGACCATATGTCTGCCGCGTAATCAAGCCGACGAATCATGTCCGGTACCCAGCCCGCGCCAATCTCGATGACGCCGCCCTTGAGTGAAGGGAATTGTTCGAGGACGCCGTCGAGTACGAGCGTCGAAATAAAGCGCTGGGCCGCGTGGTGAATGACGGTTAAATCTTTTGAACCAATGACCTCTGCTCCCCCACGTGCCGTGGTCCGTTCTGGACGGCCGTCATTCATCCAGGGTTCCTCGATCGATAGCGGTGCGCTTCCTACGTGCAAAATGAAGGGCACGCAAGCCTCTTCGAGGGTGGCCCAAATACGATCGTGTAACGGATGTCCCGGCGAGCGTCCTCCTGGAGGATCTGCGCTAACCCAGACCGCGCCCAAACCCAAATGAAGCGCGGCGTCGATTTCCGTGAGTGCGCGATCCGGATCCTGCAACGGCACCATCGCGACGCCGATTAAGCGCGAATCGCCGCCCACGAACTCGGCCATGGCTCGGTTATGGGCGGTAGCGGCGCCGTAGCTGACTTGGTTATCGGAAGCACCAAAGATTAAACGCCCGCAGAAAGACGAAAAGATGACCTGCTGTTTAAACCCTAAGAGGTCAAGGGCCTTTCCCCGTTCCTCCCCATTGAATGCACCAAGCGCATCGTGCCACTTAGGACCGCGCGTGAGTTGGTCGCCCAATTCCACTAAGCGCGCCACGGTTTCGGGAGAATGCCTTTTTAATCCCTCGTGCTCGCCCGGGTCGAATATCCCGGTTGTGGTTTGCCCAAGATTGGGAAGCAAGGAGCGGACCGAAGCATCCGCGTGGGCCGTCAGGAAATCGGGCATTTCCATTAGGTGACTGTCGGCATCATGGATAATGCGGTCACCGGCATAACTCATTGGGAGGGTGCTTCCGTTGTTGGTATGTTCACGTTGGATTCTCTGCCGTCACGCGGAGTTTGCCAACCCACCTCGGATCATCAACAACCGTGAGGTTTAGTAGTGGGGTGGCGGGGGTTCGTCTTCCGGTTTGACGACTTGGTCCACTGTTCGAATCTGCTCCATGATCATACGAATCATGGTGACGTGTTCGTCCACTCGGGCTTGGCACGTAACAATGACATCGTTCAGTTTCTGTATGGTGTCTTCTTGGAAGGTTAATTTGGTTTCAAGATCTTCAATTCGGGTCGCGAAATCTTGTTCTGTCATGGGGCCTCTTGTACGGCGATGCGCCGGCGAAGGGAAAAATAGAACTCTATGAGCGATCGACACGTAGGTGCAACGTTTACCGAGGGCAATGTCGGGCGCCATCTATTGCGGTTGGGATCCTTCATCACGATGGGCTCGTTGAGCATGAATTTTGCCCGCTTGGTCGAGGCCGTCTACCTCGGTTGGATTGGCACCGAAGCATTAGCTGCCCTGGGATTTGCTTTCCCGGTGACGATTACGCTGTTTGCTTTTGCTGGCGGTATTGGGACTGGGGCTTCGTCGGTAATCGCTCGTTCGGTGGGAAGTGGTGACGGTGAGCGCGCAGCCGTGCTGGTGACCCACGCGCAACTACTTGTACTTGTCGTCGGTAGCGTCATCGGCCTGCTCGGATTTTGGTATGCCGAAAGCGTGGTCACCGCTCTTGGCGCGACGGGACAAGTTCGTGCGATGGCGACTGAATATCTGACGGTATACATGGTGGGGTTCCCGCTGTTCATGCTTTCCATGGTCGGGTCGACGTTGCTGAGAGCAACTGGTCGAGCCGCAAGTCCAGGCATCGTCATGACAACGGGCTCGATTAAGCAGATGGCTTTTGGACAGGTGCGGATTTGTGG
>CAXDSX010000158.1:0-5386 GCA_963992075.1 uncultured Pseudomonadales bacterium
AATGATACGGCGACCACCGAGATCTACACCTCTCTATTCGTCGGCAGCGTCAGATGTGTATAAGAGACAGGCGTATAAAGCCTTCTTTGGCACGGGACCGTACCCGGCCCGATCGGCGGTAGCTGTCGCTGGGATGGCGCTAGACGCGAAGATTGAAATTCAAGCGACCGCAGTCGTTTGATTCTGATTCAGTGGGGTTCGTGACTCGGAGGCCTTAGCTTGGGCTCTAGGCCAGTACTTCCGTAGGTCATCCCAATCCGGGACCCAGGGCGTCGACCACCACCGTCCTCTTCTGGCCGAAAGATGCGTGGACCGCGAGCAAGAACACCACCGTCGCACAAGTAGTTAGCACCGGTAACGAATCGTGATTCGTCGCTCATGAGAAATAATGCGAGGTTGGCTATGTCTTCGGAAAGGCCAGCTTCGGGCCACGGCTGCAGTGTTGCCGCAGTCTCATTTTCCATGCCACCTCGGGCGGCGAGCGGCGTCACGATGACGCCCGGCGCAATGGCATTCACCCGAATGCGATGTGGTGCCAATTCGACGGCCGCATTTTTTGTCAGATTGATGACGCTGGCTTTTGCCGCCGAGTAAGCTTGCGGTCCAGCGCCACCGGCCATACCCGCGATTGAAGCCGTCGAAAGGATCACGCCACCTTCATCTTGTTGGACCAATACTTTGGCGGCGTGCTTGATTCCCAGGAAAACAGATCGCGAGAGCATTGCAAACGTCTCATCCCAATCGTCAACTGAAATGTCGGTGATCGGGCCGATGACGCCTCCGATCCCCGCATTGTTAAAGACACCATCCAAGCGGCCAAACCGGTCCAATGCTGTCGTGATCATCGCCTCGATATCAGACTCTTGGGTGACGTCTGTACGCACGAACTCGATGTGTTCATGACCGGCATCGCGTGCCAGTTTTGTCGTTTCGTTACCCGTTTCAACATTGAGATCCGCAGCGACGACGGCGGCTCCTTCATCGAGAAAGCGTAGCGTCGCTGCACGACCCATACCGCTCGCGGCCCCGGTAATAACGATCACTTTTTTGTCTAAACGATTGCTCATGGTTATTTCGCCAGGGGATTGATAATACGTCGAGGAACATCGCCTTCGAGATGCTTCGCGAGGAAGTTAATCGCCGTGTTGATTTCTTCTGCCGGGATTTCGGGATGAAGACCTGGATTCGCGTGCAAGCGCTTGTCGGGGGATCCGAGCGAATCGAAGAGCTCCAGGTAGCCTTCTCGGGGGAAGAGTTCGTCTTCGAGTTGCATCAGATAGAGTACGGGGCAGTTGATGGCGTTGGCGTCGTCTTTCAAACGTTGGGAAAAATTTTTAACTGCGCCCGTCGTGCCGAGAAGTCCCAACGTGGCAACCGTAACGGTTCGTTTACTTCGTAATCGTTCTGCAAGTAGCGGGATACCGAAGATGGAACCCATCGACAATCCGAAGTAGCCGAAACGTTCCGCCTCGATCGAACTTTTCCGTTCGACCGCCTCGATGGCGACTTCCCAATCAGTAACCATGTCGTCGACGACTGTTTGACGTTCCAATTCGTGACGAAGAGCTTCACGGCCCCCAGGACCAACTTGCCGTAATCCGTGGACCGGGCCATCCATCGACACACTGGTGTATCCCAACTGACCAAGCTTATTTGCCATGTACGGAATAGGTGCTTGGTACCGATCGCCGGATGCACCGTGTCCGAACGCAATCAGCAGATTGTCTGCCGGTTCTTTGGGCGTCCACAGGGCACCGGTGACCTTGCGCTGGGAGCCGTTTTCAACCACAAATTCCTGGGTAACTTGCCCGCTCGGATCCTTGGCTGATTGCCATGAGGTAAGTGCTGCCTCGCTTTTGCTTGTTCGCAAGGGATTTCTTCGTCAGTTAAACGCGGGCATGACGTCGGTGGCCACGCGTTCGATCACATCGAAGCGGGTGTCGAAATTCGGCAGGATCATAATTTGATCAAGTCCAGCTTCGTCTAAAGCCGCCAACTTGTCGATTAACTGATCGCGCGTACCGATGAGGCTTGAGGCTTGGAGTACGTCAGGTGTAAGAAAGCGTTCCTCTTCAGGCAAGACCCAACAGTTGTGTCCCCCGTGAATGCGTTGGTGTCGACGATCTTCTGGGTAAGCTTCGATCATTTCGCGGTAGTCGTCCCATATGTAGGCGAGCGCGCCAGCTGGCTGGTGACCGAAATTACGCACCTGCTCGTAACCGTAATGGACGGCGGCCATTGCCATCGCACCGCATTCGGCTTTGACTCGGTCTGAATCGACGGCCTCGCCGCTGTCTAGAACGACGATGGTCGAAAGGGCGGTGGTGTAGTACTCGTCTCGTTCAATGCTCGCGCCGGCTTCGTTCGCACCGTCTTCAATCATCCGCCAAATATTGGCCATTACCGCGGGGTTTGCTGGCAGTCCCAATACAGCGCCATCGCCGTGCTTACCGGCAAGGCCCAGTGATCGAGGTCCAAAGCCAGAGATATAGAGCGGGATTTCCTCGTCGAAATTAACGAAACCCTTGTCCGGCATGATGTGACGAATAGGAATGTCGCCCTGTTCCGATGGGAACAAGGCCTCTTCTCCGCGAAGGAGCGGTCGCAACGTCTCAAGGTATTTGTCGAATTGCTTGATGCGCATAGGAGGCAGCCCCATAACCCGTAAGGCCGTATTACCGGATCCCACCCCGAGAAACGTGCGGCCAGGCGCTAATGCGTTGATAGTTGCGATACCCGCTGCATTTACCGGCGCGGGTCGTGTGCCTGCAATGGCCACCCCTGTGCCAAGACGAATCCTCCTCGTGCGTGTCGCCGCGACGGCTAACGTTGCGTAGCAATCCGACCAGAGCATTTGACTATCGGCAAGCCACGCGTAGCCATACCCTAGTTGTTCTGCACGGACGACGTAATCGATGTCGTTGACGTGAGATGCGACACAGATACCGAAATCCATAATCGTTCCTTTCTTGGTTAACCTAGTCCCCAACCGCGCTTTCCCACCGAGGGAGGCGTTTCCGGGGGTCCAGCGAAACATTGAGCAATATTCATCCAAGCGTTGGCTGATGAACCCTGCACGTCGAGGTTGGCTTCGGCAATGTTCCTTCCTTGGGTAACGACGTGGGCAAACTCAACCGCTTTACCTATTACCGAGTCGGTTTCGGACGGCTCGTTCCATTCCCAAATTGCGCCCGAGGGTGATTCGAGGCGCACATAGGGGCTGGGCGACGGTATTTCCAGTTTGCGATTAACGAAGGTCCAACCGAAGGTGCGGACACCGATATGGCAAATGTTCTGAATGCGATCGGTGTTGGTTCGGGTGACACGAAGCAAGTCGTAGATGTCTTGGCCGTGAGCCCAGGTTTCCATTTGCCGGGCGGTGGCCATCATTCGTATCCCCATATCGGGGCCGAACCAAGGGGCTCGCATGTCAGGATCTGCACCTTCCAGTGCGGTACACAAGCTCTGAAAATAATCTCGCCAGCGTTGTAACAGGTCGTTCCCTTGAAGACTTTCGGGATCACTAACGAGAGATCGATCTCGCATCCAAGCGCGAAATCCGTCGGGGTCAGTGACTGAGTGAACGGTCCATCGATCGGCATCGTGCAAATGTTGGACGACCCAATTAACCGTTCGATCCTTAAACGGCGTTGGCATTTCCCAGTGATGGTCCTCTAACGTCTGGAGAAATTCATACAGGGCGTCACCCTCGGCTCGCAGATCGTCTATCTGTTGTGAACTCACGGACACTCCTTGGCTGGTTTGTTAGTTCTGTGCCGGAGAGCAGACGGTATTGATCGAGCGGTGTGACGATCGAGACGAAAGAGCGCGTCGATCACCAGCAAAAATGGATTATCTAATCCCGTCGGTTTCATGATGACAGCATCAGGGGGAGCTTTCTCAAGCGCTCACCGGTGGCGTTGAAAATGGCATTGGCGAGGGCAGGGGCGATTGGCGGTACGCCGGGCTCTCCGACGCCAGCGGGGGCCGCCGATGAAGCCACGAGTTCGACTGAGACCGACGGGCTTTCGTTCATCCTGAGGACCCGGTAGTCGTGGAAATTACTCTGATCGACACTGCCATCCTTCATGGTGATTCCATCGCTTCGGGCGAGGGATAGTCCGAACGCTACGGCACCTTCCATCTGCGCAACACAGGAGTCGGGATTAACGTAGGTTCCACAATCCAAGACCACCCATGCATTCTGCACTTTGACGTTATTGCCAGTCACTGCGACTTCAATAACCGTTGCGACGTACGAACGAAAACTATGATGAACGGCGACACCGATGCCGGTGCCTTCGGGTCGAAGTCGATTCCATTCTGACAGGTCCCGAACGCGCTCCAGTACGTGCCGAAGACGGGCCAAGTCCAACCCGTGTCCCTTTGGCGGCTGATCCCCAGGAACTTTCAGGATCCCGGACTCAGGAATCAATGCCAGTCTGTAGTCGATCGGGTCCATTTCAGCCGTGCTCGCAAGCTCGTCGACGAAAACGTTAGTGGCGAAGGCGTGAAAAATGTTGCAGACGGATCGCATCCAACCGATTCGAACCCCGGGCTGAAGACCTTTCGACTCAAAGCGCTGGTTGGGAATCCGGTATGGAGTATTCGAGAATCCCATCTCTAATTCCCACCCCGCTGGATCGTTACTCCCTCGAGCGTAGGTCGACATGATGGAAGGAAATGCGGTCCGTTGTAACCAGGCTATGGGCATCCCGTCCTCGTCAAGGGTCGCACGATATAACTGCGCGCTAGCGGCGTGGTAATAGTCGTGCTGGATGTCATTCTCACGACTCCATTGAACTCGTATGGGCCGATGTAGTCGACGCGATAGTTCCACGGCTTCGAGGACGAAGTCGGGTTTTGATTTCCGACCAAACGCACCGCCGAGCAAGGTGACGTTGATAGCGACGTTCCTTGCATCAGTTTTTAGCCAGTTGGCGACGTGGTCGCGCGTGGATTGAGGATCCTGTACAGCCGCCCACACGTCGACGTGGTCGTTCTGCACGTCGGCTAAAGCGCAGGGAGGTTCCATTGGCGCGTGGCCGAGAAAGGGCGTTTCGTATACAGCTTCAAGGGTTATTCCGTCGCTCTCAAATACCCGATCGACATCGCCGTTGTCGAAAAGACGACGGGATGGTTTATGCACCAAACTGTGCAATTTTTCGTTGAAGGAAGGTGTCGTTGCCGAATGGGCGGGCTTTGACCAAGCGATATCTAATTGCTTAGCCGTTTGCATTGCAGCGTAGGTTGTCGTGGCAATTACAGCGACCCCTCCTAGCGGGAAGAACCAAGGTGCGCCGGGCGTTGGATCGAGGGCTGTCTCTTATACACATCTCCGAGCCCACGAGACCGAGGCTGATCTCGTATGCCGTCTTCTGCTTGA
>CAXDSX010000159.1:0-5345 GCA_963992075.1 uncultured Pseudomonadales bacterium
CATACGAGATCAGCCTCGGTCTCGTGGGCTCGGAGATGTGTATAAGAGACAGCGCATAGCGAGTCTGATAAGGAATTCGTGTGGCCAAAACGGTCAGCATCTTCATAGGACTCGCGGTGATCGCTACAGCCGCTTGGATAACTCAGTGTCCTTGCGATCGAAGCCCCGGTGCCTGGCTTATCGGAGACGTCGTTGAAGATCCCGTAGCAGATTGGAGTTTCGCGAACCAGGCTGGACTTTGTCAGCTCGAAGTCGCCGGCGTCATTCCTCACTCGGTCAACCTCAATTGCATGGCGGACGCATCGGAACTGTTTATCAGTTGCGCGCGTTGCGACGGCAAATACTGGTCGACACGAGCAATGGAGACACCCTACGGCCGAATCAAAATTCGCGACTCGGTGTATCCGGTCAAAATGATCCGGGCGCGTGATAACGCCACTTTAGATAGAGCGTGGCGAGCCAGGGCGAACAAAAGACGCGGCCGATCTCCAGATACGTTAGTCCCACCCAGGCCTTCCCACTGGTGGTCTTTTCGGCTCGAATCGTACTAACGATTCCAACCGCCGAAATTGAAACGAGGTATTCTCGTCAACAGAAACGTCGCAGCACGCTAAACCGACCTGATGGCATCACAGCTCCTTTGGAAACCTGACCACGACCAAGTCGATCTTCGGAATCTGACCGCGTTTGCGGCACAACACGGGTTCACACCCGACGATTTTCCCGCTCTGCATGAATGGTCGATAACCTCGCAACATTCCTTTTGGTCGGCTGTCTGGGCGTTTTGCAACATCGTTGGCAACCCGGGCAACGACGTCAGCCTCGATCTCGACAAGTTCCCGGGCAGTCGCTGGTTTCCTCAAGCCTCCCTCAATTTCTGCGAAAACCTTCTTCGCTACGACGATTCCCGTACAGCGTTGGTTGCCGTTACCGAGCAAGGGAAACGTGTGGCCATGACCTACAACGAATTGCGGATCGAGGTCGCAAAGTTCGCGGCAGAACTCAAAGATCTCGGCGTCGAATCTGGTGATCGGGTAGCTGGTTGGATGCCAAACGTCATCGAGACGGTTGTCGCGATGCTCGGAACCGCGTCACTTGGTGCCGTTTGGTCATCTTGCTCGCCCGATTTCGGCGTCGAGGGCGCTCTCGATCGATTTGGGCAAATTGAACCCAAAATACTAATCGCTTGTGATGGTTACACATACAACGGCAAAACCTTCGACATTACTCACAACGTAGATACCGTGGCGAATAGCCTTGATTCGATTGAACACGTGATCTGGTGTTCTTTGCTGGGTTTGCGAGACGACGGATTTCGTAAAATTCGGCAACGTCCGGAAACGACGCCGGACTTTCAGCGTTTACCATTCGACCATCCACTTTTCATCATGTATTCATCAGGGACCACGGGCAAACCCAAATGTATTGTCCACGGTGCCGGCGGGACGCTCATTCAGCATGTCAAAGAACACGTCTTGCATTGCGACGTACAACGCGACGACGTGCTGTTCTTTTTCACCACCTGCGGCTGGATGATGTGGAATTGGCTGGTTTCGGGTCTTGCCAGCGGATGCACGTTGATTTTGTACGAGGGATCACCCTTCCACCCAACCCCGACGGTACTCATCGACCTAATCGATCAAGAGTCCATCACGTTATTTGGCGTCGGAGCTAAATACGTCGCCAGTATCGAAAAGGCCGGTGTCGTACCGAAAACAAGCCACAACCTTACCTCGCTGCGCGCTATTTTCTCCACAGGATCGCCGCTAACGCATGAATCTTTTCGATACGTTTACGCATGCGTAAAGTCAGATGTCTGGCTTGCCTCTATCTCCGGGGGGACCGATTTAATATCGTGTTTCGTGCTTGGGAATCCTTGGGGCGGAGTCTACGAAGGCGAGATTCAGGCACCCGGATTAGGCATGGCCGTCGACGTCTTCAGTGACAACGCTTCCTCGATTGCGGATGCCAAAGGTGAGTTGGTCTGCACTCGTCCTTTCCCCAGTACACCGATTGGTTTTTGGAATGATCCGGACAACGTTCTGTTCGAAACCGCCTATTTCGATCGATACCCCAACGTATGGGCACATGGTGACTTTGCCGAGAAAATTGCAGAGACCGGAGGATTCATTATCCATGGTCGAAGCGACGCTGTCCTAAACCCCGGGGGCGTTCGAATTGGAACAGCCGAGATCTACCGCCAGGTTGAATCGCTCGAAACCATCAAAGAAGCGCTGTGCATCGGCCAGGAGTGGGACGGAGATACTCGAGTGGTCCTGTTCGTCGTGATGCAAGACAACGCGGCCTTTACGCAGGAAACCGCCACCATGATTCGAACGAAGATCCGAGCTAACGCATCGCCCCGTCATGTCCCCGCCCGGATCGTGGTCGTTCCCGACATTCCAAGGACATTGTCAGGGAAAATTGCGGAAATCGCGGTACGTGAGACTGTCCACGGTCAGGTCGTAAAAAACACAAGCGCGTTGGCAAATCCTGAGACGTTGGATTACTTCAAGTCCCTTGAGGAACTTCGGTCCTAGGCTTGAACTGTTTCGATACGGTTAGCCGATTGCCCGCGCCACTGGGCGGGTCCCGTCTTGTGTATCGATTCACCCTGGGGATCAACCGCGACGGTCACAGGCATATCGTTGACTTCGAATTCGTAGATCGCCTCCATACCTAGGTCCTCAAAGGCGACCACGTGAGCACCGACAATGGCTTTAGACACAAGATAGGCTGCACCTCCCACCGCGATCAATGAGACCGCCCCAAAGTTTCGAATAGCCTCGATGGCCAGGTCACCCCGCTCGGCCTTTCCGATCATTCCGAGAAGTCCGGTTTTGTCCAGCATTTCACCGACAAACTTATCCATACGCGTTGCCGTGGTCGGTCCTGCCGGACCCACCACTTCGGCTCCCACGGGATCGACAGGGCCCACGTAGTAAATGAATCGATTCTTGAAGTCGACCGGGAGAGGTTCTCCATTCTGGATTAATTCGATCAAGCGTTGATGCGCAGCGTCGCGTCCTGTCAGTAGTTTTCCGCTGAGAAGCAAGGTATCGCCCGCTTTCCAATCGGCCACGTCTTTCGATGTGATGGAATCCACGTTCACGCGTTTAACGTCTGGCCCCATTTCAAAGGCAATGTCGGGCCAATCGTCAAGGTCGGGCGGGTCGAGAACGGCGGGGCCGGATCCATCCAGTACGAATCGGACGTGACGAGTGGCCGTACAATTGGGGATGACCGCGACCGGTTTGTTGGCCGCGTGCGTCGGATAATCTTTCACCTTGACGTCAAGCACCGTTGTCAATCCGCCTAGCCCTTGAGCGCCAATACCTAGTGCATTCACGCCCTCGTACAGCTCGAGACGCAGCTCCTCGGTTCTATTTTGTGCGCCACGTTCTTTCAATTCGTGGATATCGATCGGCTCCATCATGGCTTCTTTCGCCAGCAGCATCGCCTTCTCTGGCGTTCCACCAATCCCAACACCAAGGATCCCAGGCGGGCACCAACCCGCACCCATGGTCGGAACGACGTCTAGAATCCAATCGACAACCGAGTCTGACGGATTCAGCATGGCGAACTTTGCCTTCGCCTCACTACCGCCGCCCTTCGCTGCGATTTCGACCGCAAGTTCAGAGCCCGGCACGATTTTGGTATGTACTACCGCAGGGGTGTTATCAAGCGTATTGATCCGGTCCCCTTCGGGATCTCCGAGGACCGACGCGCGCAGCGGATTCGACGTATCCATGAAGGCCTGCCGCACGCCTTCATTGACCATCTCTTCGACGGATAATTTTGCGTCCCATTGGACGTCCATGCCGACCTCTAGAAACACAATCACAATGCCGGTGTCCTGACAGATAGGTCGATGGCCAAGCGCGCACATTCGAGAGTTGACCAGCACCTGCGTTAATGCGGCTTTAGCCGCCGGCGACTCCTCCCGTTCGTACGCTTCCGTCATCGCGCGGACGAAATCTGGCGGGTGATAGTACGAGATGTACTGCAGGGCGTCGGCAACGCTAGCAATCAAATCTTTCTGACGGATAACCGTCATACGGTGTACGCAACATTAAAAATAGCAGTCTGCGCCATTTGATCCGTAAAACTCAACGTACTTGTCGGTCCTACTCTTCTAACCAAACACATGTCCGACAATCCGCCGTGGCGAGCCCTGCGTCCGCCGAACTCTGGTATTGAGGCGTAGCCAAACGTTCCACGCGGTCGTCGTCAAACACCTCGCCGCGAGCTCCATTACCGTTAACCTTGGGTCGCATCACGGTATCCTTCCACGCATCATCGCCAGACCAACGTTCGCTCAACGTCACGGTGCTACTCGGCTGACGCGCCTCCTCCAACAATCGCAGCGCCGCCATCACAACCGCCCGTTGGGATTGAACGTCATTCGCCCGGCCCGCGGTATGCCCGAGCGGAAAATCAAGGTAGACCAGCCGAGGGGGATTCACCGAACGGCTGATCGTCCAGGCACTCGATAGACTCACCGAAGGAATCCCTCGACTTTCCGCTTCACGGGCAATCAGTCCGACGGACTGATGGCAAACGGGTCAAACGGGAACCATCAAGGCAACGTCAACCTCATCTTGCAGCAGTCTAGTCACGAGTGCTGGTGCCAGCACGTCTCGAACTTTGCGAGCCGAATAAATACCGCCCATAAAGGTGTACGCGTGATGTGGTAATTCGGCCACGACGCCGTCACGCACCAGACTGCGAAGCGTATCGATCGGAAAAACAACGTTAGGGTCTTTACGCGAGTCGGTCAGGTCATACGCAAAATGCGTCGTTCTAATCTGATCCGTGGGCGTTTCGAAGTCGATTTCCCTGTAGCTAATGTCGTCGTGGAAATGAAAGGCGATTTGTCCCGCAACGTAGATACCACCCGAAGCCACAAGCCCCACACGCCACTCACGCATTGGCTTTTTTGGAAACACCAGGGACGGTGACCGTTCATTCTTCACCCATTGGTATGGCGGATATCCGAGTCCCGCATACTGCTCCCGCGTACGCTCGATGTAATCGATGGGTGGTTGCCGCATCGGGCAATCATAGCATCCACTATCCGCCCACCATCCCAATCGAATTGACACAGCCCAGAAGGAACGTCATGTTCCCCGCATGGCAGATTTACCCGATCGGCAATTTGGTTTTCAGACGCGAGCTCTGCACGCGGGCGCCCGACCAGAACCTGAAACTGGCGCACGCGCGATCCCCATCTTTCAAACAAGCAGTTACGTTTTTGAAGATCCGGAATCGGCCGCCGCGTATTTTAATTTACAGGAATATGGCAATACCTACTGTCTCTTATACACATCTCCGAGCCCACGAGA
>CAXDSX010000160.1:0-5341 GCA_963992075.1 uncultured Pseudomonadales bacterium
TCCAGGAACATCTCACTTGGCGGGCCCAACGCTTTTCAGACCGGAAAACGTACCGTCGAGTACGCAAACAATCGAGACGGTGACGGCGCACGCCGGATCTGGGGTTACGAGGGGGAATGGAAGAAAACCATCATCGACCGATTGTTCGAGGCGGAACACGACCATCCGTTTCGGCGCGAGTATAAGCGCCGTCTAGTCGGCGCCATTGATACCGGCGAGCGCTTTGTCGAGGCCATTCGGAACGGAACGCCCGTTGATACCACCTTTTCCGAAGGCGACTTCTCCGCCGGATTACGACAGATTGCGCGAGTCATTGCGGCACGAGAGCAACTTGGGGCTAGTCGACAGACCTTCTTTATCAACGTATGGGGTTGGGACCACCACGACGAGGTCCTTGATAACCACGTCAGAATGCTCCCGGAGATTAGCCTTGGACTTGCTGAATTCAAATCAGCGTTAATTGAGCTCGGTGTGTTCGATCAAGTGTCAACGTTCACGATTTCGGACTTCGGTCGAACACTAACCACCAACGGCAAAGGTTCGGACCACGGCTGGGGCGGCCACCAAATGGTGATGGGAGGGGCGGTACGCGGCGGTCAAATTTACGGCCACTACCCAACACTGTCCTCATCCAGCCCGCTCGACGTTGGTCGGGGTGTTTACGTCCCCACCACGGCCGTTGACCAATATTTCGCGGAACTGGCGCTTTGGTTCGGTGTTACCCAATCGGATCTTCCACTGGTACTGCCCAACGTGCGCCGGTTTTATTCCGCATCGGACGCTTCGCCTCCACTTGGCTTTCTAGCGTAACGTCGCGAAGAACTTCTCTGGCAGCCAATCTAATCGCTATATAGCGCCAAGTTTTCCACCCTCTGAAACCTGGCATAGTTAAGGTCAAATCGTGATCATCACGTTGGCCCAAATGGATCGAGCGGTCTATAAGCTGTTGCTTACTCTCGCCCTAGTAGGTGGATCCTTCGTTTACGCCGTCGACCAGGATGGTGATGGCGTTGACGACGATGCTGACAACTGCGTGTCTGTTGCCAACGCCGATCAACTGGACACCGACGCTGACGGTTTTGGCAATGTTTGCGACGTCGACGATGACAACGACGATGTCTCAGATGAACAGGAAGCCAACGACGGTACCGATCCCCTGAATCGATACTCGTGCAAAGGTTGCTTCGACTTCGACATAGACATCGACGACGAAACCAGCGCCTTAACCGACGGGCTCTTGGTCCTTCGACATCTATTCGGCTTTAGCGGCACGACACTCGTCGACGGCGCCGTGACGATAACGGCAGCGCGGCCCGGAACCTCCGCCATCAGCAATTACCTAGATACGCACGCAACACAGCTCGATATCGATGGCGACGAACGGATCGACGCACTCACCGATGGGCTCTTACTGCTTCGATATCTATTCGGTTTTCAGGGATCTAGTCTGATCGAGGACGTAAGAGGTAGCGATGCGACGCGCGCCACCTCCGCAGAGATCACGGCGTACGTTCGTTCTCGAATTGACACCGGTTCCAACGTCACAACAAACACCTTCTCTCAAGTCCAAAACCTCGTCTTTACCCCTTCCTGCGCCTCCGTCAACTGCCACAAAGGGGGTTCGAGCCAATACGGCCTGGATCTTTCAAGTGGAAACGCCTATTCCAATCTCGTGAACGTCCCGAGCGGGCAAATGGCCGCACTCAACCTCGTCACACACGGCAACCCCAACCAGAGCTATTTGGTTCAAAAAATCGAGGGGACCGCCGAATTCGGGGAGCGGATGCCCCTCAATGGGCAAGTCTTAGAATACGATTTCCAGCAGCTGGTACGAAATTGGATTGCCGAGGGAGCAAAAAATAACTAGTAATCTGATCCCACGAAAGCGGGTATCAACGTTGTTGCTATGGTCAGTGGGGATGCGACTCTCTAGAATTCTCGCTTTCCCAACGTCGGATCAAACATGCAAAAACGGACCAAGTTGACTCGGCGCGACATCGTCAAGGGAAGTGCTGGAGCGATGACGATTCCATTGTTGACGATTCTTGGGGAACAAGGTTGGTCGGCCGAACGAATCTCCGAATCGCACCCAACCGCGGTAGCGCTAGGGTACGTGCACCATGGCAAGGACGTCGATGCCACTCAGAACCCGACGTTTAAGGCCGATCAGCGTTGCGATAACTGCGTGCAGTACGTCGCAACCAGCGACGGATGGGGGACGTGCAATATTTTCCCCGGGTTCGAAGTAGCGGGTCCCGGCTGGTGCAAAGTCTGGGTCGTTAAAACCTAAATCCGTCCCTAATTATGTTTGTTGCTTGTTGATACAGGCAATGCCTCCTCTTGCACGCCTTCGGCGAAATATTCGAATCGGATAGACCGTGTGTAATCCGATTCAATCGCCATCAGTCCGACCAACACCAGCAGCAGTATGGGGGGCGCAAGCACGACGGCCATCAGTGCCAATCGTTCCCACCGCACGTGCATAAACACGGCCACAATAAACCCTGCCTTGAGCGCCATGAATAGCAAGATCAACGCCCAGCGCCAGAACCCACGATCAATAAAATCGGTCATATAGGAGAGCGCACTGATCAAAAACAGTAGGCCCCATACGATCAAGTAGATGCGGATCGGATGCTGCTGGCTAGGTTCGTCTGTCATCGCGACGTCTTAATTTCCCTGGCCTACCACAAATAAAATAACGCGAAAATAAAGACCCAAACCAAGTCGACGAAGTGCCAGTACAAGCCCGTAATCTCGACAATTTCAAAATTACTTTCGTCGTATTTCCCACGCCGAAGACGAAACGCAATCGTCAATAAATAGACGACGCCAGCCGAAACATGCAAGCCATGGAACCCTGTCACCATGAAAAAGACAGCACCAAACTGTGGAGCACCGAATGGATTGGACCAAGGGCGAACGCCTTCATCGAGAATAAGTTTCGACCATTCGAACGCTTGCATCCCGACGAACATAGCACCCAGCAACGCCGTCACCAGGATCAGGGAAGTGGCTGCGTCCTTGCGGCGTTGGTAGCCCATGTTGACCGCCATCGCCATCGTGCCACTGGACGAAATGAGGATGAACGTCATGATCGCAATGAGCAGTAACGGGACCGAGTTGCCGAAGACTTGTAACGCGAATACTTCGCTTGGATTAGGCCAAGGCTCGACCGTACTCATCCGCACCGCCATGTATCCCACGAGAAAACACGTGAAAATGAAGGTATCGGACACCAAGAATACCCACATCATTGCCTTGCCCCATGGAACGCCCTTAAGGGTGGAGATGTCGGAACCCCAGTCAGCTGAGAACGAGGTCATTAATGGCGGCGCTTCTGAAGCACCTTGTACTGACTTACGTTCTACGCCCACTGCGCATGTCATGACCTGCGCTCAACGTTTTGTGGCACAAAGTCTTGTTCTTCGCCCGGAACGCTATAGTCATAGGCCCATCGATGCACAGTTGGAAGCGTACCGCCCCAGTTTCCGTGATCGGGTGGCGTGTTCGGCGTTTGCCATTCCAGCGTCGTGGCGTCCCACGGATTTGGACCGGCCTGCTTCCCTCGAAAGTAACTGGCGATCAAGTTGTAGACGAAAACGAATTGCATTAAACCCACGACCAGTGCGGCGACCGTAATAAATTCATTCAACGTCACTGCCGACGCGGGATAAAAATCGGACTCCACACCGTTCGCATAATAACGGCGGGGTACACCGATAAAGCCGAGATAGTGCATCGGGTAGTAAACGGCATAAGTCCCAAGAAACGTCACCCAGAAATGCAACTGCCCGAGGGTATTATTCAACATGCGTCCCGTGAGCTTCGGGTACCAATGATAAATACCGCCGAAGATCACTAAAATGGGCGCGACGCCCATCACCATATGGAAGTGGGCCACAACGAAATAGGTGTCCGACAACGGCACGTCAATGATTACGTTTCCCAAAAAGAGGCCGGAAAGGCCGCCCACCACAAAGGTCAGGATAAAAGCCAGCGCAAACAACATGGGCACCGTTAGCTTGATGTTGGCTTTCCATAAAGTCAGGACCCAGTTATAGACTTTGATCGCCGTGGGCACGGCGATGATTAGTGTGGTTGTCGCAAAGAAAAAGCCGAAGTATGGATGCATTCCGGCGACGTACATATGATGGGCCCATACGACAAACGACAGTACTCCGATGGCGACCAGCGCCCACACCATCATTCGGTATCCAAAAATGTTCTTTCGTGAATGAACGGATATCAATTCCGACACCACACCAAACGCGGGCAACGCCACAATGTAGACCTCGGGATGGCCAAAGAACCAAAAGAGATGTTGGAACAGCAAGGGACTGCCACCGCTGTATTCCAAAGGCTGACCAAACGAGACGATGGCAGGCATGAAAAAGCTGGTCCCAACCAATTTATCCAGCAACATCATGACCGCACTGACAAATAGCGCGGGAAAAGCCAGCAATCCAAGGACGGTCGCCATCAAAATACCCCAGACCGTTAATGGCATACGCATGAGTGTCATGCCCCGAGTACGCGCTTGTAGAATCGTGGTGATGTAGTTCAACCCTCCCATGGTGAACGCGACGACGAAAATAATCAGCGACAGAAGCATCGTGACGATTCCCCAATCGACACCCGGCGTCCCTGGAAGAATGGCTTGGGGCGGATACAGCGTCCAACCGGCTCCGGTCGGGCCTCCCGGCACGAAGTAACTCGCCATCAACACGACAACCGACAGCAAGTACACGTGGTAGCTCAACATGTTCACGAATGGGAAAACCATATCGCGGGCACCGAGCATGAGTGGAATACAAAAATTACCGAAAGCACCCAGCAAGAACGCGGTAAGTAGAAAGATCACCATGATCATGCCGTGCATGGTCACGGCCTGGTAATAGATGTCTGGGGTGATGAAGGGCAACAGCCCAGGGAAACCTATCTGTATTCGCATCAATCCAGAAAGCACCAATGCCACCAAGCCAACCGCAATCGCAGTGACCCCGTATTGAACCGCAATCACTTTATGGTCCTGGCTAAACCAGTAACGCGTGATCCAACTCCGCGGATGGTGCACATCCATCGTTTCTTGATACGGGGCTTCGATTTCCGTCATCCCTAAACCTTAAGGTAAACAGAGGCGTTCGACCGCGTACGCGATCGTTGCCTCGAACTCTTCTTCTGTAAATGGTAGGGCACCATGACAGGCGAAAACCCCTCAGCAACCTTCGTATACGGGCATTCGATCGATCCCCTGAAGTGTTCGTCGCTGTCTCTTATACACATCTCCGAGCCCACGAGACCGAGGCTGATCTCGTATGCCGTCTTCTGCTTGAAAAAA
>CAXDSX010000161.1:0-5291 GCA_963992075.1 uncultured Pseudomonadales bacterium
GTAATAACCAGTCACCCGGCTGCATCAACCCGAAAGCAATGTCGCGATCGAGCGCTTGAATCGACCGATTGGCGCCGCCACTGATCACAATAGAATTCTGACCGGCCGAGTCCACCTGGATGACCGCATGCCCAGACCGCGTCTTAATCTGTCGTATATCGCCCACCTCGACGCCTGCGTCAGCAAGTATCTCCTTCAGCCAACTCCCGTCCTCGCCAACACAACCAATATGGTGGACCGTAGCGCCCGCTTTAGACGCTGCCAGCGATTGATTTAGCCCTTTGCCGCCTGGAAAAACGGCGTGGTTTCGACTGGCAACAGTTTCTCCCACGTTCGCAACCGTATCGACGGAATACACGTTGTCGACACAAAGTGAACCCAGATTGATCAATTTGGGCACGAGGAATTTGGCCTTCTACCTATTCGCTATCACAAGTACTTACGACTTCCGTGTTGGAACTGAAAACGCAGATCTAACCGCCTTCGATTCGATGCATGAAAAATACTTCGCTCGATGGTTCGATCGTTTCCAACCATGCGTCTTGATAGATCTGCCCGTTAATCGCAACCGCCGTCTTCGCCAACACGTCCTCAATCCCAGGCCAGCGCTTTTCTAACTCGCGCACCAACGCACGGTAACTGTCGCAGTCCACTTCGGTCTCGCGCACACCCTCCGTATTCGGCATGAGGTGATCGGGGAATACGACCTTAATCATGGATGGTCAAGAGCGCGTGAGGGGGCCACAAACGTCGACCCCCCTTCTGGCGTTGTCAGCCTTTTTGCGAATCAATCGCCTCGAGCAACCGTGGAGGCGACATAGGCAACTCCGGCACACGAAAGCCTAGCGCATCGCGCACCGCATTCGATGTAGCGGCCAAGGGTGCCGTAATCGGAGTCTCACCCACGCCACGAACACCGTAAGGATGTGTCGGATTCGGAACCTCAACGATTTGCGTATCGATCATTGGCAGGTCGGAAGCGACCGGAACGCGATAGTCAAGAAAACCCGCGTTTTCCATCACGCCATTATCATCGTAGATGTACTCTTCATTGAGTGCCCAGCCCAGTCCTTGAGCGGCTCCGCCTTGCATCTGCCCCTCAACGTACGCCGGATGAATAGCACGACCGGCATCTTGAATCGCCGTGTATGCCTTCACATCGACCTTACCGGTTTCCCGGTCCACTGCCACATCGGTCCAGTTAACCGAAAACCCGGCACCGGCACCTTGCGCATTTACACTGGCTCGCCCAAGTATCGGGCCGCCCGTTCGTCCCCAGGCCTTGGCTATGTCAGCAAGCGATAGTGGATCGACGTCGGCATTAACGCCCGGCTTCGGCACGGCTTGTCCGTCGTCCCAGTCGACCTGGTCGGCATCAATATCCCAGGTCATTGCGGCCCGTTCCTTGCATTGGGCGATGATGTCTTCACAGGCCTCAACAACGGCCATCCCGGTAGCAAAAGTCGTCCGACTGCCACCCGTCATGTTGCAATAACCCGTGCTTTCCGTGTCAGCCACATGCGCGGTGATTCTCTCGTAGGGAATACCTAACGTCTCGGCCGCCATGATACACATCGAAGCACGGGATCCACCGATGTCGGGGCTACCCTCGTTGATGGTCACGGTCCCGTCTTCTCGGATCAAGACTTCAGCACTGGACTGCATCCCAATGTTGAACCAAAAACCACAGGCAACACCGCGACCACAACCCTCGGGTACCGGCGCCGTGTAATTCGGATGGGCTTTCGCCGCCTCAAGGCAAGCCTTTAGCCCAATCGCAGGGAACTTAGGACCGTAAGGCGCTTGAGTACCTTCGTCCGCAGCATTCTTAAGCCGCAAGTCAATCGGGTCCATGCCAAGTTCGCGAGCAAGATCGTCGATTGCCGATTCCATCGCGTGCATGGACTGAGGTGCTCCCGGTGCTCGGTATGCGGCGACTTTAGGTTTGTTCACTAACACGTCGAGACCTTCGATACTGAAGTTCTCGAGGTCATATGGAGCCAACACGGACATACAGCCTGGACCTACCGGGGCACCCGCAAACGCTCCGGCTTCATAGGCAAGCCAGGCCGTCGCCGCGGTGATGGTCCCGTCTTTCTTGGCACCAACTTTGGCCTTACACCACGTCGCCGAGGTCGGACCCGTGGCACGAAAAACCTCTTCCCGATTCATCACCATCCGAACTGGACGGTTGGAAAGTTCAGACAGCTTCACCGCGAGTGGTTCAAGGTAAACACTTAATTTGCCGCCAAAACCACCGCCGATTTCAGACGCGATAACTTTGACTTTGCTAATGCTCGTGCCAAGTATCGCCGCCGTTTGTGTTCGAACATCAAAGTGTCCCTGGGTAGAACACCAAACCGTAATCTTGCCCTCTTCGTTAATAGTCGCCGTACAAGCGTGCGGTTCGATATAGCCTTGGTGGGCCATCGGAACTCGGTACTCGCCCTCCACAATGACGTCGGCTTCAGCAAACCCCTGCTCAGGATCGCCGCGCTCAAACTTGGTGATTGCCGCAATGTTGCTTGCCGGTTGCGAAGCATCACCGTTGGTATGCATTTCTTCGTTGACCAGGGTGGCACCGTCCGCAATTGCCTGATCGATCGAAAGCACCGGCTCGAGTACGTCGTAATCGACTTTGATCGCGTCCAACGCCTGTTCCGCCAATAACGGCGTTGTCGCCGCGACTGCGGCAACGGCATGACCGTGGTAGAGCACCTTATCCCGAGCGATGACGTTGCGACCCAAATCGTCGGTCTGCTCGGCAAAATCACCCCCGGAAACGGCGGCTAGGACGCCTTCCATCGCGAGCGCACCCGAGACATCCACACTCTTCACGCGCGCATGAGCGTACGGGCTTCGTAACACCTTGCCATGGATCATGCCTGGCAAGTGTAGGTCGGCACCAAAATTGGCGCGGCCGGTGACTTTCTCCACACCGTCAGGACGTACTGGTCGCGTCCCAACTACTTTTAGATCGTGAGCTTCTGCCATCTTGTATCTCCTAAGCTTCGTGCGCTAATTCGGTCGCGGCGTCTTGGACGGCGCGAATGATCTTGTCATAGCCCGTGCAACGACAGAGGTTGCCCGCAAGCCAATATCGAATAGTCGTTTCATCTGGATCGGGGTCCCGCTCCAAAAGAGCTTTTGCCGCCACAATAAATCCGGGCGTACAAATGCCGCACTGCAATGCAGCATGCTCCAAAAACTTCTGCTGCAACACATGCAAGCCATCTGGATTGGCGACGCCCTCGATGGTCCCGACCTCTTTGCCTTCGGCTTCTGGAGCAAGGACCAAACAGGAACAGACTAGACGACCATCCAGCGTAACCGTGCAAGCACCGCAGTCGCCTGTCGAGCAACCCTCTTTGGTTCCGGTCAATCCAAGCTCGTCGCGCAGCACGTCGAGAAGCGATTGATGGGGCTCGCAAAGAACTTCTTCAGGTTGTCCATTTACGCTGGTGGTTATATGTAATTTACTCATCTCATTCCCCTACTAACTGGAAGCACGGTCGCGTGCAATACCGCCAGCACGCTTACAAAGGACACCCACAACTTTCTTGCGGTATTCGACCGTCCCCCGCTTATCGGTGATCGGCGATGCCGCTTCGGAACACGCAGCCGCCGCTGCATTAAGTGCGTCATCATCAACTTTCGTACCAACCAATGCCGATGCCGCCGCTTCCACCAAAAGTACCGTCGGAGCAACCGCTCCAATCGCAACCCTAGCAGCCGTGCAAGTACCCCCGTCGTCAAGCGTCAGAGCAACACCGGCCCCGGCCACGGCAATGTCCATTTCCGTACGTGGAATGAACCGCAAGTACGCGTCAGCGGAATTGTTTCCGGGACGCGGAATCTTGAGACCAACGAGAAATTCGTTCGATTCCAAACAATTTTGTCCAACACCCGTCACAAAATCTCCCACGCCGACCTCTCGTGAGCCGCCGGGTGAAGCGATCACGCAAACGGCCGAGACCGCGACCAGCGCAGGAATCGTGTCGCCTGCTGGGGACGAGTTACAAAGGTTGCCACCGATAGTGGCGCGCCCTTGGATCTGTGTCGAACCAATGAGATCTGCAGCCTCGATGAGCCCGGGCAAAAGCCCTTTCAGTTCATCGTTCTCGTTGAGCGCCGCCGAGGGTATCGCAGCACCGATGAAGATCTCGTCCGCACCAATCGATAACTCGTTGGTTTCGGCTATATGTTTTATATCCACTAACGTACGTGGTTCTTTATCGACGGACCGCATCTGCACCAAAACATCGGTACCCCCTGCAAGTATCTGGGTACGTTGTCCATCGTTTGCCTGAGACTCTAGCACCGACAGAGCTTCTTCAACGCTCGTAGGCGCCGCGTAGGCATAATCTCCCATACTTCTCCCCGTTATTGCGCGCTGGAATAGCCGCTATGTATATCATGAAGAGCTGCGACAATTACAGCCTAAGCTACAATCTCCAAGACTTTGTATAGATCAACAGGAATTGACTTGAACTTCGATCGGACCAGCTTCAGTCACCATATCGAGTCCCTGCGAGGGGAATGGGAACGAGCGCTCAATGAACACGGGTTCGACGCCGCACTCGTGCCCGCCGGAACGAATTCATATTACTTTGCGGACGATCAAAGCCCTCCGTTCCGACCAAACCCCCACTTTGCCCGTTGGGTACCCGAGCCCCTGACGGAAAACGCGGTCTTACTCGTCCGTCCCGCCATGGCGCCAAAATTGTTTTTTTATCAGCCGGAAGACTTTTGGTATATGCCGCCCGCAGTCCCCGATTGGGCCAACGATGCCTTCGACGTCGCGGTGTACCAGGAGGCGGAGCATCAAATCAAAGATATCGTTGAGGCAACGCGGGCCTTGACCAACATTGCTTACGTTGGACCAGATACAGAGCTCGCGAGCAATCTTGCGCTCACGACGAAGGATGTCACGCCGTTCATCGATCAACTCGATTACGGCCGCTCGTTTAAGACAGCGTTTGAAATTACCAACATGAAGGGCGCAACCGAAATCGGCGTGCGTGGGCATCTCGCCGCGCATCGAGCCTTCTTGTCGGGAGCCAGCGAATTCGATATTCACATGGCCTATCTTGACGCAAGCAAGCAAACCGAAAGTGACCTTCCCTACCCCAACATCATCGCCCTGAACGAACATGCAGGAACTCTGCATTACCAGCATTACGACAGGTCAACGCCTAAGCACGTACATAGTTTTTTGATCGACGCCGGCGGCAAATTTAACGGGTACCACAGCGATATTACGAGAAGCTACAGCGCGGTCCCCGGAGATG
>CAXDSX010000162.1:0-5284 GCA_963992075.1 uncultured Pseudomonadales bacterium
CTGTTGCATCGAGTAAACATCTTTCGTATCGATCTGATGCTGGGCGAGGATGTTGAGAGCGAAATCTCGATGTTCTTCCGGCACCATGTTTAACGTTTCTTCCGAGGTGGTGTCGTCGGATATGGCGATACTCGTTGGCGCGATCAGATCGACTCCGTAGGGCATGCCGTCGATATGTTCGTCGATCCAATTGAGTTCAATCTCAAGTGTCTGTGCGGAATGACCTGCAGCGCCAAGAACACCCATACCGCCGGCTTTAGAGACTTCCACGACGACGTCGCGGCAATGCGTAAATGCTACGAGCGGAAATTCGATGCCAAGCATGTCGCAAATTCGAGATTTCATTACTGATTACCCCCCAATTAATTTGCCCGTCATCGATGCGTAACGGGAACACAGTCCTAATCCCACGCACTCATCATATATAGGATCGTCGCACGAATGCACGACCCAGCAAGAACGAAACGGCAGCTCTTGGGTCAATGAACCTGAGGCCAAACCGGCTTGTTGGAAAAATTAGCCGGTCTTATATGCTGCTCGGACTAGGCGTCCTGGATCCAAGACGCATCACGTTTCTCGCGAAATGCGGCCATTCCCTCCGCACCCTCGTCGGAACGGAACATGCGTCCGCTCCACTCCGCGGTTTCGTTGAAGCCTTGTTCGACTGAGAGTTGTGGAACTCGACGTACCAATTTTTTGCATTCGACAACGGCTATTGGTCCCCCACGATTGATCATGTCGATCTCCTCGTTCACCGCAGACACGAGTTGATCTTTGGGGACAGCACGGTGGGCGAATCCCATCTCAACAGCTTGTCTTCCACTAAACCGTTCCCCAGTGATGAACAGTTTCATCGCGTGGTGTGTTCCAAGTTTGGGGATACACACGACCGAAATGACCGCCGGAATCACCCCGATCCTCACTTCGCTAAAGCTAAATTGAACGTCTTCACGAGCAATGACGATGTCGGCTGCTCCAACCAATCCGAGTCCTCCAGCAAATGCCGCTCCATTGACGGCTGCAATCACAGGTTTGTCACTCTCAAGAATCTGCGTTAGCACCTGTGGATACGGCACGGATTTGCGTCCCTCAATGCTCGCGCCCGGTGGACTCTTGAGATCAGCGCCCGCGCAAAATGCTGGGTCGGTACCGGTGATCACGATGCACCGTACGTCCGGATCGTCGTTGGCGACGAGCAAATGTTCGTATAGCTCAAGCACCAGAATGGATGAAAGGGCATTTCGATTTTCGGGACGATTTAGAGTGATCCAGGCCGCTCCGTTCTTGACGTCGTATAGCGTTGCTTCGGTGGTTGCCACTATGATTCCCCTTCGGTTTCTTCGAATACGACCAATATTTGGCCATTGTCCACTTGTTCCCCTTCGCTAACAGGTACTTCTCGAACAACGCCGTCGATGGGAGCGGTGATTCGATGCTCCATTTTCATGGCCTCGAGGATCACCAGTAACTGACCTTCGGACACACTCTCGCCGGGTGACACTTCCGTCGCGAGAACCTTACCGGGCATAGGGGCGTATAGCCCGCCCGTAAATTCGGCCACACCGGCCTCCGGGAAACGGTCCAGTTCCACGAGTACTATGTCGCCTGTTGGCGCATGAACATAGCGGTTGGTTTCGTCTTCCGATATCGAAAAAGCGATTCGTCGCTGGTCGATGGCGAGATCGATCTGGTCGCCGTTCACACCGTGTAGGGTTACGTGGTGGTCGTCGCCGGCAACATGCATATCAAACGTACCATCCCGCTGCGCGCGATACTCGATCGCAACCTCGCTCTCGCCAACCGTGTACCGGACGCGCTCCGGCGGCATCATCGAATTCCGCCAACCACTGGAGATGTGGCGGAGTACTTTGGCGTTCTTTCGACGTCGGTCTTGAGCAAACAAAGCTGCCGCGATGGCAGCGTCGCTCACTTCCACCGGGCTTGGTTCCCGCGTACGGGTCGGGTTGACGCGTTCGATGAAGTCGGTAGTTGTATCGCCCTCGATAAATGCCGGAGTGCGCAACGTGGCTACCAGAAAATCACGGTTGTTGGTGATGCCGTGCAACTGCGTCGTCTCCAATGCCCGTGCAAGTTTGGCCGCCGCTTCTCGCCGCGTCGGAGCGTGGGCGATCACCTTGGCAATCATCGGATCGAAATTAACGCTGACCTCGGTACCGGCCTCGACTCCCGAGTCGAAACGCGCTTGCGATGACGGCTTCCATACTTGGATGGTGCCCGGCGAAGGAAGGAAGTTTTTATTGGGATCTTCGGCGTAGAGTCGGGCTTCGATGGCGTGCCCGTCGATGGTTAAACCACTCTGGTCGTAGCCGAGTTCTTCCCCCTCTGCGATTCGTAGTTGCTCGCGTACCAGATCGAGACCCGTGATGGCTTCAGTGACCGGGTGTTCTACTTGAAGACTGGTATTGACTTCCAAGAACCAAAAGTCGTTACCGTCGAGCAGGAACTCGACGGTGCCGGCGGAGGTATACCCGATCTTTTGCGCCGCTTTGACCGCAGCGTCTCCCATTTTCTCTCGAATTTCGGGGGTTACCGCGGGTGACGGGGCCTCCTCAATGACTTTTTGATGGCGGCGTTGGATAGAGCACTCACGTTCAAACAGATGCACTAGGTTGCCGTGATTGTCGCCTAGGATTTGTATTTCGACGTGTCGTGATGCGGTTAGCCATCGCTCAAGAAACACCGTGTCGTCACCGAAAGATGCTTCGGCTTCACGACGTGCACCTTCGACGGCGGCTTCTAACTCGTCAACACTTTCGACAACGCGCATCCCGCGACCGCCGCCACCTGCCGAGGCTTTGACAAGAACGGGAAAACCGATGGCTTCCGCGGCTGATGCGAGGTCGTCCCCGGCATTGAGTTCGCGCGCGGGTAGGGTCGGCACGCCGGCGTCAGTCATGGCCTGTTTGGCCGACAGTTTGTCGCCCATTTCTTCGATCGCGTGTGTTGGCGGGCCTACCCACGTGATGCCACGCTTCGTGATGGCTTCAGCGAAGCGCGCGTTTTCCGATAAGAACCCATAACCGGGGTGTACGGCATCCGCTCCAGATGCCACGCATGCAGCGTACACTTTTTCCGCATCCAGGTAGGTTTCCGCGGACGTTTGTCCTTGCAGCGCAATGGCGGTGTCCGCTTCTTGAACGAAGGGGGCATTGGCGTCACCGTCGGCGTAGATTGCAACAGTGGCGATGCCCATTTCATGCGCCGTGCGAAAAATTCGTCGCGCGATCTCGCCGCGATTGGCCACCAGCAAGCGCGTGATCGGTTTGATATTTACATCCGCCATGTGCCGAACTCCTTGGTTCCTTTGACGGCGTCGTTTTCGACTGCCGATAGCGCGAAACCGATAACATCGCGCGTGTCTCGTGGGTCGATCATGCCGTCGTCCGATACCCGCGACGTGGCGAAGAGACCCTTCGATTGTTCCTCGTTGATGGCTATGACGGCGGCTTCGCGCTGTGCGTTGGCTTCTTCGTCGAACTCCGCTCCGCGTCGTTCGGCGGCAGCTTTTTGGACGATGGTCATCACGCCTGCCATCTGTTCTGGGCCCATGACGGCTATTTTTGCGGTCGGCCAAATAAACGTGAATTTAGTCCCGAACGCGCGACCACTCATGCCGTAATTACCAGCTCCATACGATGCCCCGACAATTACCGTGATGTGTGGCACCGTCGAATTGGTCACGGCATTGATCATTTTTGATCCGTTCTTGGTAATACCACCCTGCTCAAAGTCGGTGCCTACGACGTAGCCGGTGATGTTATGAAGAAACAACAAAGGCACGTCGACTTGATTGCAGAGTTGAATAAATTGCGACGCTTTTTCTGCGGACTCGGACATTAGCGCTCCGTTGTTTCCGAGGATGCCAACGGGGTAGCCGTGAATCGAAGCCCAGCCGGTCACCAATGTGGGCCCATACCGCGGTTTAAACTCTTCAAAACGAGAGCCGTCGACGACCCGCCCAACGACCTCGCGTATGTCAAAAGGTTTTTTTAGGTCGTCTCCGACGATGCCCAGAAGCTCTTGGGGATCGTGGATAGGCGGGTCCGCTGGCATACTTGGCCCGGGACCAAGTTTTCGCCAATTAAGGTGTCTCATGACTTCACGCAGCAGGCGGATACCGTCCATTTCGTTTTCGGCAAGATAGTCTCCCAATCCCGACGTGGTCGTGTGCATGTCAGCGCCGCCCAACGTTTCGGGTTCCGCATCTTCGCCGGTTGCCATTTTTACGAGGGGCGGTCCGCCGAGCGAAACCATTGCTTGATTCTTCACGAATATGTTGTAGTCGCTCATGCCGGGTTGGTAGGCACCGCCTGCGGTTGAAGCACCGAACACAATCGAAATGGTCGGTATCCGCATTTTCGAGAGTTCGGTGATTTCATAGAAAAGCCGTCCTGATTCGGCGAAGTGTCCTTCCACACGGAGAAGCGGGTCGACTGGTGGGCCGCTGCCCCCGCCCCCGCCACCACCGCCTCGGAGATCAGCGCCTGCGGATTCGACGAATTGCACGTAGGGGAGACGATTCTCCCGGGCGATCTCTAATCCACGCATGAGCTTTTTTTGGTTGAAGTGATTGAAGGCACCGGCACGGACAGAAGGGTCGTGGCCGAGGATGACGCATTCGACACCTTGAATAACGCCTACACCGACGACGAAGCCGGAGCCGATAGGAACGTTCGAACGCCAGGCCGCGAGTGGACTGATTTCAAGAAACGGTGAATCGGGGTCGAGCGCCCACGCGATTCGCTCGCGTATCGGCATTTTGTTCCGTTTGGCAAGGCGCTCCATTGCTTCAGCCCCACCGCCCTCGGCTGCTTGGGCGTACAGCTCATCCAATTGTTCAAGCTTCGCGCTCATTTCTTCTTTGTTCTGTTGGAACTGCGCAGAACGTGTATCCAGCTGCGATTGAAGTACTGCCATGATCTATTCCTCTAGCTACTTGGCGTAAGCACGTTGAAACGCATCCCGCTCGGCAATGCGATCCCAGTACTGTTGTATGTTGGGGGTGAAGGCCTCTTCGATGTTGAGAGATTTCGCCAACACCAACGCATACACGATGCATATATCGGCGATGGTGAAGCGTTCTGAACACAGGTACTGGCGTTCTGCGACTGCCTCATCGACGCACCTGAGCCGTCCCAGAAACCATTTTCGATAATCGTTGGCCACCTGCGGATTTCTCGTTTCTTCAGGCTCTAGTTGCGTGTACCGAAGCACCAGGGTCTGGGGGAACGTTAACGTAGCATCACTTCGATGCAACCAATTT
>CAXDSX010000163.1:0-5221 GCA_963992075.1 uncultured Pseudomonadales bacterium
AATGATACGGCGACCACCGAGATCTACACCTCTCTATTCGTCGGCAGCGTCAGATGTGTATAAGAGACAGCCATATGGGAGGAAATCATGGCAGAGTACGAAAACGTATTAATGGATCGGGCCGGGACCGATGACAGGGTCGGGATCATCACACTGAATCGACCGGAAAAATTGAATGCCTTGTCGCAGGAGCTTTTGTATGACTTTGACGCGGCACTGCACGACATGGAGGCTGACCATACGATACGTGTCATCGTGGTGAAAGGAGCAGGTCGAGCGTTCAGTGCTGGATACGATCTAACACCGTCACAAAAGACCGGAGCCGACGCCGTCGTACGACGTCACCGGGGCGTGGATGACAAAGGCAGACGTTTGCTTATGGGCATACGCACCGGCATGCAACAAATTACCGACATCCATATGTATTTTTGGAACATGGCAAAAGTGACCATTGCGCAGGTCCACGGATACGCGGTCGCGGGCGGTTGCGAAATGGCCATGATGGCCGACCTGGTGGTAGCAGCGGACGATGCTCAACTCGGACATCCCGGCCTTCGGGGGCTAGGGACGTCGCGAACCGGCGTTATTTGGCCGTTGGTCATTGGGATGCGAAAAGCCAAGGAGCTTTATTACACCGGCGAAAACGTCACCGGAACCGAGGCCGAAGAGATTGGCATGATCAACTACGCCTGGCCGAAGGAAGAATTGGAGGATCGAACTCTCGCCTTCGCCGATCGCCTGGCCAATATGTCGGCGGATCATCTCGCGATCTTGAAGGTCAACATGAATCGGTTTTACGAAAACATGGGTATCTATTCTTCGGTGCGGAGCAGCACGGATCTCGATGCGGCGGGCCAATTCACCGAATTTTCCTACGATTGGCAAGAAAAAATGAGGGACGAGGGCTTAAAGGATGCTCTGCAGTGGCGTGACGGGCCGTTTCGCGAAACAGACACTTATAAGAAGAAGTAGCCGTTGGTCTCGACACGAAGAGGCGCTATGACGGCTTGAGATGTCGTAACGCTTCATTAATAGATGGGAAATGCAGTCGGCACAAATGATTAGGTACCTAATCCGTCGTCCTTTGCTTCCGCTCCATTCGTTGAACTACATAAGAGGTATGCATGCAGGCAATCATAAACACCAGCAAAGGGGCCATCCGTTTAACGCTTTTTGCCGAGGAGACTCCGCTCACAGTGGCGAATTTCGTCAATCTCGCGCGGCGCGGTTTTTACGATGGTCTAAATTTTCATCGGGTCATTGGCGATTTCATGATCCAGGGAGGTTGCCCGCTCGGGACAGGAACCGGAAGCCCCGGCTATCGTTTTGAGGACGAATTCGACGCGACCCTGAGACACGACCGACCCGGCCGATTGTCCATGGCAAATTCGGGACCTGGTACCAACGGTTCGCAGTTCTTTATCACGCATGTGCCGACTCCTCATCTTGACGACAATCACTCGATCTTTGGTGAAGTCTTGGATACAAACGACCAGGACGTCGTCAATGCGATCTCGCAGGGTGATGTCATCGACACGATTACTATCGAGGGCGATGTTGACGGACTGTTTGAGCAGGTGTCGGATCGGTTATCAGACTGGAATGCACAACTCGATAAGGGCTAGCGTCGGATCCGTTTTTCGGATGTTTCAGCGATCTAGGTTCGAAACCCGATCTTTGTGTTCGTGGGGGCTCGAACGACGGCGGAACCATCGGTGATAACGAGTCTACAAAACGCAGGGGTCAAACAAGTTGTTCGTTTAAGGCGGCGGCGACATAGGGAGAGTGAAGGGCTCTTTCTAATCGAGGGATATCGCGAAATTCGGTGCGCCGTTGACGCGCGTGTCGGCGTGAGGGTGCTGTATACGTGCGAACAGTTCTACAGTCACCCCGACACGCGGATGCTCATTCGTCGGATGGCTGAGAATGCTGATATTTCCGTAGAGCCAGTTAGCCGTGAGGTGTTCGCGAAAATATCGGTCCGTGAAAATTCGGATGGGCTACTGGCCGTTGCACCCAGTCCGGCGTGGCCACTGAACGATATGCAGGTGCCGACGAACGGCTTATTTTTGATCAGCACGGCCACGGAAAAACCGGGGAACCTGGGAACTATATTGAGATCCGCCGACGCTGCGGGTGTCGACGGCGTTGTCGTTTGTGGCTCGGGCACGGATATGTTGAACCCGAACGTCGTTCGCGCGAGTTTGGGAACAGTCTTTTCGGTGCCAGTTGGGCGGGCTGAGCCTGAATCCGTAAGGGCTTGGTTCAAACGCAACAATCTTTGGATCATCGCCGCTACACCGGACGCGGACCGATTGTATACGGAAGCCGATATGGTGAGACCCTGCGCTATTCTGATGGGTAGTGAACACGCCGGTTTAGATGGCGAGTGGCTGAATTCTGCCGATGATCGGGTGCGGCTCCCCGCGGCGGGTCACGCCGATTCGATCAACGTCGCAATGGCGGCTACGGTGATGCTATTCGAGGCCCGGCGCCAGCGAGCATCACCAAAAATGAGTTGACGTTATCGACGAGATGCTACGTAGCGCATCATCGAAGTGATCATGATCTCCGACGGCCAAGCGGTTGGGGACTTCTCTACCCCACGCCCCACTGGATAGCATTACCGAGCAGTTGTTGGTAACTCTCGTGTTCCCAAACGCCTCGGAACACGGGCGGTGACGCCCCGTCTCTTTCGACACTTTCGTCGACCATGGGTTGGCTGTTGGTGGTCGGTGAGTGACAGTGGCCGAGAGCAATGTAGGCAACTTCCCCGGAACCAAGAGCTCTTGTATAGCCGAGTACGCGCGTACGTCCGTCGGCCTGCAAGGAAGTATCTTCGTCGTAGCTAAAGCCAAAACCGTCGGGTGAAGGATCTTTCGGAAGTTCGGTCGTTAGTAGGACATTGCAATCGCCAAGAATTTCAACCAAGTAGAGTTCGTCAACGACTTCGAACGAGTCACTTAAACCCGCGGTAATCGGGTGCGATGCATCTTCGACGTTCACGTCAAAACGACGAATAGGTGGATGATTCAGGAAAAAGCAACCTAACGAGTCGTGGTGCGGCAGTTTGACCATACGTCGTTGCCGGGTGCCTTCGATACGTGCTGCTCGACCGCCGCTCGTCCCGTGCAAACCCAACCAGCGTCCGCCTTCGCTAATCCATCCCCGCAACGTCGCATCTTGAACTTCGTCAGGGTAGGGGCCAGCAACGTAGGTGAGAAGAAAGTCGGTTCCTGGGAGCCACTTGTCTAGGTCACTGAAGTCGCTCGCCACGGTGGTGGTGAGATCGGGAACTTCGGCGAGACGTTCGAGGAGAACACGGCGTGCAAAGTCCATGTCGTGACCCGCCGTGGAACCCGGCGGGTACCCGCCCACTACAAGATGTGCTCTGTGCATGCGAATCCTCCCGGTATACGCTATTTTTCTTATCATAACGCGGTCGATGGGCGGAGGTTACAACTATGAAAGTGGGAACAGGGATTGGTGGATGGCCGAGTCGAGCGCCGGCGCAAGCGCGGGCCGCCGAGGAAACTGGCTTTGATTACGTCACCTGTGGGGAGCTATCGCACGACTCGATGTTGACGATGACGCTTGCAGCCACGTCGACGAATCGTATCGGTCTGCAAACGTCGGTAACGATCGCGTTTCCGCGTAGTCCCATGGTCTTGGCGATGGAGGCGTGGGACATTCAGGAACTGTCGGGCGGACGGTTCACTTTGGGTCTTGGCAGTCAGGTTAAAGGCCACAATGAACGACGCTTTGGCGGGACCTGGTCTCCGCCAGCCCCGCGGATGAAAGAATTCATCCAAATGATGCACGAGGTTTGGGACTCTTGGCAGGACGGTAAGCGTCCCGAATTTCTTGGACGTCATTACACCTACACGTTGATGACGCCGAACTTTAATCCGGGACCGATCGATCAGGCTCGGCCAAAAGTGGGTCTCGCGATGGTGGGCGAGGGGATGGCTCGCGTTTCTGGGGAAGTGGCCGATGTGATCATGCCACATGGTGGAATCATGTCCGACCGCTACATGCGAGAAGTGTTGCTACCCAACGTTCGAACCGGACTGGAGCGCGCGGGCCGCAGCTGGTCGGATATTGAGATTAGTGAAAGTGGGTACCTGGTGATCGGTGATGACGACAGTGAGATTGAACAAAAGCTTTTAGGTATGCGCCGGGCATTGTCGTTTTATGGTTCGACCAGGACGTATCACGAGGTACTGCGCACGCACGGTCTTGAGGAACTTGGCCAAAAACTGCATGCACTTTCGTTGCAAGGCAAGTGGGAAGAAATGCGCGATACCGTCACTCTCGATGATCTGAACGAGCTGGCTCAGTCGTGTACATACGATGAACTTCCGCAATTTCTTGGTGAGCATCGGGAATACGCCTCTCGGTCTGGGTTTGCGATGCCACGCGGAACACCGGCTGAAGAAGAACGGTTCCAGGACCTGTTGGCAAAGGTGCAGGCAGTTGAAACCTCGGGCGTGCCGAAAGGTCTTGAGTTATAACGCCCGACCATCGCGTCTAAGCGAGCACCTTTCACTCGGATAGAGGATCTTCGTTGGCGATAACATGCCGTGCGTTTGCGCCTACTTTGTATCTTCGAACAAGATTGTCGAGCGGCAAGTAGTCGGTTAGCGGATCTTTCGCTGACGTCGCTTCGGCAATGTCGACTCGACGGAGTGATCCCAAATGCTGTCCTCATTGACGGAATAAACGTATCGATAGGCGGTAGGTTTGCGTCCGTAAATCCGATTGTCGATATCGAGTAGGCGGGTGTTTCCTTGCTCGTCGTGAACGGCCACGACCGCGTGATACTCGCGAGTTTTGCGGTCATAAACCACCACGATGCGTAGGGCGTCGGCCGAATACCCGAGCAGCCGTAGAATCATGTATTTCGCGGTCGCGTAATCTTCGCAATCGCCACCCTTCTGCAAGAATTCGAGCAACGTCGACCATTGTGAGAATACGTTTTCATCGTCCCAGGACGTCGAGTTCTGGTTGCGGCGATCCCGCCGATAGTGCCGGTGCTGGTTGATGTACCTGTTCACGATTTCGAGTTGTTGTTTTTGAGACAGATCGCGGGAACGGTCGACCACTACGTGCAGCGATCGAAGCCAGCGCTTGCAGCGTTGTTTGTCCTCAAGGCATGCTTGAATTTCATTTGCTTCCTGCGACGCACGCTCGATCGTGTTGTGCCACGCCGGCCAGTGAG
>CAXDSX010000164.1:0-5177 GCA_963992075.1 uncultured Pseudomonadales bacterium
AATGATACGGCGACCACCGAGATCTACACCTCTCTATTCGTCGGCAGCGTCAGATGTGTATAAGAGACAGAAACAGTGCGACGAAGTACCGCCACACCGAATAATGATGAGGATTTTTGGTGTTATTTCTATTGCCGAAAAGGTTCTGGCCAAATACGCCGTTATCTGCCATCTATCGACTTCAGCGTTCCCTTCGGCAGGGTGGCGCCTACCGAACCCTTTTGCATACGAATCTCGACGTCTCGTGCGATCTCCAGCATGACAAAATCGTCTTCTACCTTCGTAATCTGTCCCACGATTCCGCCGCCAGCGACGACCTCGTCGCCCTTTGACAGACCACCAATTAACGCTTGGTGTTCCTTCCGACGCTTACTTTGAGGGCGCCACAACAAAAAATAAAAGATAAGAACAAAGCCGACGAGTAAAAGAATATCGATAGGAAAACCACCTCCAGCTCCAGCCGCATGTGCAGTCGATTCAAACGGGTTCATCCGCAGTATTCCAACCTTCGGTGAGGGCCAAGACGAGGTCACGCAATTTACCGTTTTCGATAGCACCACGCAAACGACGCATAAGGTCGTGGTAGTAGTGCAGATTGTGTACTGTCATCAGGGTCGATCCTAAGATTTCCTTACACCGATCTAGGTGATGAAGATATGCCCTTGTAAAATTTGTGCAGGCGTAACACGCACACGCTGCATCGATGGGTCCAGAATCATCCCGGTAACGCGCGTTTCGGATTCGAACGACCCCCCAATCCGTGAAAAGGTGTCCGTTGCGAGCGTTGCGCGTTGGCATCACGCAATCGAACATATCCACACCTAGGGTCACGCCGTAAACTAAATCGGCAGGGGTCCCCACACCCATGAGGTATCGTGGCGAGGTTACCGGCATATGCGGCAGTAGGCTCTCCAATACCGATTGCATTTCAATCTTGGATTCACCGACAGACAATCCACCAATCGCGTAGCCAGAAAAGTTCAGGTCCTCAAGCATTGCAAGACTTTGGCGCCTAAGTTCGATGTGCATCCCGCCCTGAACGATCCCGAACACAAGACCCGATCCCGAGTAACTCGAAAGCGACCGTTCCGCCCATCGCATCGATCGAAGCATCGACTGTTCCGCTTCGTTCCTCGTCGCCGGATACGAAGTGCATTCGTCAAACACCATCGCAACATCGGAGCCAAGGTTCGTTTGTACGGCCATCGCTAGCTCTGGTGTCAGCGTCAACTGGTCACCGTTAATCGGCGAGCGAAATTTGACTCCGTCTTCGGAAATCTTGCGCATTTCTTTCAACGAGAACACCTGATAGCCACCAGAGTCCGTAAGAATGGGGCCCTCCCAGCCCATGAACCTACGCAACCCGCCAAGCCTTGCAATGACCTCATCGCCGGGCCGCAACATCAGGTGAAACGTGTTTCCCAATAACATCTGCGTACCGACGTCCGAGAGCAGCTCCGGCGTCATACCTTTGACCGAGCCATAAGTTCCACACGGCATGAATACCGGGGTTTCGACGGCGCCGTTTGTAGTCGTCAACCGCCCGCGGCGTGCCAACCCGTCGACATTGATTACCTCAAACATTGGTACGTTCGCAAAACATCGCGTCACCGTAGCTATAAAAGCGGTATCCCCGTTCGACCGCCGCGGCGTACACCTGCCGCATCCGAGAAATCCCTATAAAGGCCGACACCAACATCAGCAGTGTCGATCGAGGTAGGTGAAAGTTGGTAATTAAAGCGTCCACGCGTTGGAATCGGAACCCCGGGCGAATAAACAGACGCGTTTCCCCGCAATCGTTTCCAGTCCGAGACGCTGATTCGAGCGCTCGAACCACCGTCGTACCTACAGCTATCACTCGGCCACGACATTGTTCGATAATCCGGCGCGACTGAGGGGATATGCGATAGCGTTCTGCATGCATCTGATGATGATTCATTCCATCGCCACGGATTGGTTGAAACGTACCGGCCCCCACGTGAAGCGTCACAGGAACGATTTCAACACCACGCTCACGAATGGCTTCTAACAGCGCGAGATCAAAGTGCATCCCTGCCGTCGGCGCCGCTATGGCTCCCGGCGTTAATCCATATACGGTCTGGTAGCGTTCCTCGTCATCAGTATCGTCCGCCCGGCCGATATACGGCGGCAACGGCACATGCCCATGTTGTTCTAGGAAATCAAACACGTCGATGGGGAACTGGATTTCGTAAAGTTCCTCGCCACGGCCCAATACCTCTAGGGTTTTGTCGTCAACATGAATGGCTCGCCCGGCTTTTAGGGGTTTGCTCGCTCGCGCATGGCAGAGAGCGATGGTCGGTTCTTTAATCCGCTCGATCAAAAGTTCGACCGCACCCCCAGTATCTTTTATACCCGCAATCCGCGCCTTGATTACTTTCGTGTCGTTGACCACTAGCACATCCGACGGCTCGACCAACTTAACGACGTCGCGAAAGAACATGTCCCTTTGCGTCTCGGGGCCAACAACCATCAGGCGGCTGTCCGTTCTCTGAATCGCCGGCCTTTGGGCAATGAGGGACGGCGGAAGTTCGTAGTCGAAATCCGTCACATTGTCCTGCGAGTCACTCAAAAGAAGTCGCCTAGTGCTCAGTTTGGACGCAAACCATAGCCCCGGATCAGCGCTCCCCGCAACGCGTATAACTTGGACATCTACTAGGCGTTACGAATATCGTTAAAAAAATAGGACGGGGCATACCACGATGGCAAACCGATTGGAGAATAAAGTTGCCGTTGTCACCGGCGGCAACAGCGGCATTGGCGAAGACACGGCAGCCCTGTTTGCCGAAGAAGGTGCACATGTAATCCTCATGGCCCGTCGTGAGGCGGAAGGCCGTGAAGTCGAAGCTCGTATTAAGGCATCTGGTGGCGATGCCAAATTCATTCCTTGCGACGTGGGTGACGTTGAATCGGTGTCGGACGCTATCGAACTTGCGGCAAAGACCTATGGGCGAATCGACGTACTCTTCAATAACGCTGGAGGCGGAGGCGGGGGTAATTTCCCTAATGAATCCGATGAGGAGTGGAACCGCGTCGTCAACGTTAACCTCACAGGCACGTTCTATGTCAGCCGGGCCGTTTGGCCGCACTTAGTTGAAGCGGGCGCGGGTACTGTCGTCAATATGTCGTCGTTGGCCGCCCAACGGGGATTCAGCCCTCGAATGCAAGATGAATTTGGAGCCACATCTGCTTCCTACTATGCGGCGAAAGCGGGTGTCGACGCATTGACCCGGTACATGGCAGGTGCAGGCGGTCGGCACAATATTCGAGTTAATTGTGTGCGCCCCGGCCAAATTCTCACGCCAGGCGCCACCGGAGGCACGGTCAAAGACGCCGACGGCGGACATCATGTGTTCGAAAAAATGTTCGATTACGCCCAGATCGTTGAGGGTCCCGGTTATCCGCGAGATGTGGCTCAGTTAGTCTTGTTTCTAGCATCCGCAGAATCGCGTTTCATAACTGGCGAAATCATTAATGTTGATGGCGGTGTAGCCGCTAAGATTTAAATTATGCGAATCGTTCTGAACGGCCAACAAGCATTTGGTCAAACGGTCCTAGAAGCGTTGATTGATCGCGGCGATAACGTGGTCGCCGTCTATTGCGAGCCCGACAGCAACCCAAGCCGGCCAGACCCTCTGCACCAATCAGCCCGAGACAGCGGGATTGAGGTGATTCAGCCCAAGAGCTTCAAAAGTGAGCAGGTCTTATCCAACTTCAAAAGCTTACAACCCGATCTAGCTGTGATGGCGTACGTTACTCGTATCGTACCGAGTAACTTCCTTAACGCACCAACCTACGGAACGATCCAATATCATCCGTCTCTACTCCCCGCCCACCGCGGTCCTAGTTCGATCAACTGGCCCATCATTCAAGGCGAAAAGGAAACCGGGTTAACCATCTTCTGGCCGGACGCGGGACTCGATACCGGACCTATTCTGTTGCAACAAAAAGTGGCGATCGAATCCGACGATACCCTTGGCAGTCTATACTTCGACAAACTCTACCCACTTGGGGTCGAAGCTCTACTTAAGTCAATCGACCTGGTCAAGAACGGAGATGCTCCACGCATAGTTCAGGATGAATCCAAGGCAAGTTACGAAAGCTGGTGCGCCGATGACTCAGCCAGGATCGATTGGACCCACACCACGGCAAACATTTACAACCTGATTCGCGGTTGCAACCCTCAACCCGGAGCCTGGGCAAATTGTCCGGCGGGCACTGTCCGTTTTTACGACGCTAAGATTGCCGAGATGGAGGGCGAGCCAGGATCCATCGTTGCGACTAGCAATGAAGGCATCGTGGTCGCCACCGTTGACGGCGCGATCGAAATACGACGTCTACGCGAAAACGATGGACCTAAAATTCCGGCCGTCGATAGTTCACTTCGAGTCGGTGCAAGTTTCAGTCTCGACTAAACGCTCGAGCGGTTTAGGCGTTGGTGCTGTCGCGAAAAGAGCGGTGAATTTGACCATGGCGCCGGACGTTCGAACTCATGTCGTTTTCAGTCGTTCACCCGCCCGCTCGTCTCTTCAACAGCCGTGCGCGTCGAGTTTACGCAATCCACAAAGCCATGGCTTATGATGTCCGTGTAGCCTTAATTGCAAGAACGCGATCGCACGATGGAGCATAGCGAAATTGGACTCGAGCGGATTGTCCGCATCGAACCTCCTGATCAACACTTCACGTTGCTACGAAACGAAGACGGCGACTACCTGGGCGCCGAAGATGGTGATCGGCTCCAGCTCTATAACTACGTCGACGACAAAGCTGTCTGGACTCGAGCAGCATCAGATACGTTCCAGCACCCTACCACGGGCATAGAGCTTAATATCGACCGAAACGGAAACGGGCACCTCCTTTCGCACAAAGGCGCCAAGGTTGGTGTCGATGCCAATCCCTCGGAAGAGCCAGCCACATACATGGCACACCACGGACCAGCGCTGATGCCAAGCGATTATCTAGCCACGTTCAAAGAAAATGGTTGGGTCTGTTTAGCGTCGGTCCTAAGTCCCAACATTGTCGATGAACTTGAACGAGTTTCTTGTTGTGGCCGCTGGTCGGAACGAGATTACGATCGCGAAACGCCGTTACTAAACCAAACCAATGCTGTCGCACGGGCCTCGGTAGAACCCGTGTCTTTGTGGTTGATTCGACAATAC
>CAXDSX010000165.1:0-5157 GCA_963992075.1 uncultured Pseudomonadales bacterium
TTTTTCAAGCAGAAGACGGCATACGAGATCAGCCTCGGTCTCGTGGGCTCGGAGATGTGTATAAGAGACAGCTGGTACTGGGTCGGATGTTGCCTCGGTTGCTTTGCGTGCGACGCCGACTGAAGAAGGATGGTTACTCAATGGCGGCAAGACTTGGTGTACTTTCGGGGGGAAAGCCGGCGCGATTCTGGTATTGGCGCGCTCTGAGCCCGAGGCTACGCCACCGCACAGAGGGTTGTCTCTCTTTGTCGTGGAGAAACCCGAATTCGATGGCCAGTCCTTTGAATTTGAATCTCCTGGGGGTGGTCGCGTTTCCGGTCAAGCGATAGCCACGCTTGGTTACCGCGGTATGCATTCGTTTGAGATGTTTTACGATGATTTTTTTGTTCCAAAAGAAAATCTCGTTGGTGGTGAAAGTGGCCGCGGCAAGGGATTTTATTTCACTATGCGCGGTTTTTCGGGAGGTCGCTTGCAAACCGCGGCGCGCGCCTCGGGTCTGATGCAGGCGTCGTTTGAAGCTGGACTATCTCATGCGGAACAGCGACACGTGTTTCAAAGGGCAGTTGCGGACTATCCTCTGACACTCCAGAAAATCGGCCGGATGGGTTCAACCATCACTGCCGTACGTCAGTTTGGTTACGTTGTTGCCGGTCTTATGGACCGAGATAAAGGACAAATGGAAGCGAGTTTGGTGAAGCTATTTGCTTGTAGGGCGGCTGAGTGGATAACCCGTGAAGGATTGCAAATCCATGGCGGGTTGGGGTACGCCGAAGAAACGCCTGTCAGTCGTTATTTTGTTGATGCCCGTGTTCTTTCCATTTTTGAGGGGGCTGAGGAAACGTTAGCCCGCCGCGTTGGTGGAAAATCTTTGCTCGAGGCTGGATACGATACGTTCGAATCCTGAGGTGCGACGTGTTAGCCGACGAGTCGTTATTTAGGATACTCCTTCCATAATCCTAGCTTCTTTGTTGGCTGTAGCAGAGGCTGACTCGACGCTGTCGCCCGATACATTACGAACATCATTCGCGGGTAGAGGTACTGGTTGATTGGTGCTCTCGAATCAAATTAATGCCGTGTGCGACAGCAACCGTGAGTACACCCATGATCGTTAATACGATTTCGTTATCGTGACCAAAGACGTGTGAAACCCCTAGCGCCATCACGACGAGTCCTATCATTCCGATAATTAAGGTGCCTAGAGCGCGGTGACGCCGCCACGAGGAAAAAAACGCAATGCCTCCAAAGGGGAGCGCTAAAGCTAACAAGACGATGTGCGCAAGTGTATCTTGATCAGCCAACAGGCCCAGCGACGTGGGGAAGCTAAACGCGGCAACTGGAAGAGCTACACAATGAAGTAAGCAAAGCCCTGAAAGCGACAGTCCTAGAGCATCGAAGCGCATAAATTTGTCGAATTGAAAAGGCTGCCGACTATACCAGGACATGGTCGTCGAAGTCGTAAATTACCCGACGGGATTTAATTCTCGAAGCGTTAGGGTGAGCGAAAAGATAAGAACGTGTTGTCACCTAACAACACGCAAAACACCCAGTCGATAGGACGCTTTCGCTGTCGATATACAGACCAATAACATACAAAGGTTGAACCGGCGTTATAACAATTCGGGCTGGTCGACGATTTCTAACGGGTCGTCGTCGACGCCTGTCAGCAAGTTGTCCCCATAATCCACAGGTTATCCACAGGGAAGAGACTTGTTATGCATTTGGTCATTTTTCGTCAAGACGACGAAAAGTTGGAGCTAACAGGACGTATGATCTGATTCTCTCTGGCTGTTAGTTAACGTGAACCGTTCCTTTGGTAGCTGGGCTTCCCGCAGCTACTTGTTTTGAGAATCTCGGCATAGCACCGAAGTGACTGTCGTTATCTTCGGTCTCAGCGCATTTGTTGACGCGCTGATCCAACTAATTTTTTGCCATAGGGAGGACGGAGTCCGGCGAGTTCCGCCACGTTAAAGGGTGATTGGGTGAAAACGGCTTTTGCGTGACTAAATCGCTTGAATCCGTCAATCCCGTGGTACGAGCCCATACCCGACGGTCCAACGCCCCCGAACGGAAGATCTTCTTGGGCAACATGCATAACTACATCGTTTACGGTGACGCCCCCTGACGTCGTGCGTGATAAGACTAGTTTTTCCTCCTTCGAATCGTCGCCGTAGTAGTAAAGTCCCAAAGGCCGGGGACGTCGGTTAATTTCCGAAATCGATTCGTCAACGTCATCGTAACTTTTCACAGGAAGAATCGGCCCAAAAATTTCGTCCTGCATAAGTTGTAAGTCGTCGGGCGGATCGATGACTAAAGTCGGTGGGATTTTGTGGTGAGGTTGTTGCCCAAAGTCTTCGTCGGCCGGATTGATCTCCGCGACACGCGCGCCACGTTCGCGCGCTTCCTTCACGTATCCTGTTAGTCGATCAAAGTGGCGCTGATTGATAACGGATGTGTAGTCGGGGTTATCGACGAGCGTTGGATACATCCGACTAACGGACCGCTCACTCGCTTCAACGAATTGTTCGATGCTTTCCTGCGGTACGAAGACATAGTCGGGCGCGAGGCAAATTTGTCCAGCGTTGAGCATTTTTCCAGTCATGATGGAGTCCGTCGTCTTTTGCAGATCTGCACTACGACCGACGACGACGGGAGATTTACCTCCGAGCTCAAGCGTTACGGGCACCAGATTTTCTGCAGCTGCCCGCATAACGTGATAAGCGATAGAGGTGGCCCCAGTAAACAGTAAGTGATCGAACGGCAAGCTGGAAAAGGTTGATCCGGTTTCTGGACCTCCGGTGACGACCGCGATTTCGGATTGGTCAAAGGCCGCTTGGAATAGTTCGGCTAGCGCTTCTGATGTTGCCGGTGTGTATTCGGAGGGCTTGATCATGCATCGATTTCCCGCGGAGAGAATGCCGGCCAATGGAGCGACCGTCAGATTGACGGGAAAGTTCCAGGGACTAATCAAACCAACCACGCCGAGGGGCTGGTATTCCACCCGAGCTTTGGCACCGAGGAGATTCAGCGGAAACGGGCCGGCTTTACGTTTTTCAGGGCGCATCCACTCCTTCATCCTTTTTTGCGCGATTCGCAAAGGACCGATGGACCCGGCGATATCGGTGAACAACGACTGGTGCGTACTTCGATGACCGAAGTCCGACGACATTGCGTCGATCAGCATGGATTCACCGGATTTGACGAGGTTGATGACACGTTCTAGACGATCGATGCGGGTCTTCAGTCCGACTGCCCCTTCCTCAAGAAAGTCCGATCGCTGGCGCTCGAGGACGTTGTCCATTTCGGCTTTGTTTGGTTCGTGCATTTTGTTGTTCCCCGTCGATAGCGTTGCCGTAGGGAGGCAGGTTACGCCGGATCGGTCCGGATTAAAAAGTAGGTCGATCGACTAGTCGGTCTGGTCGGATATCACTCGGATTGTGCCTGCGCTGCCGTCGACCTCAACGATTTGTCCATCGTTCAACACGTTAGTGACGTCGGGAATTCCAGCAACACAGGGTTTACCGTATTCTCGGGCAACCAGTGCTCCGTGCTGCAGTTCGCCCCCGATCTCTAGGATCACCGCCCCCGCATTGATGAAAAGTGGTGTCCAGCCGGGGTCCGTGGTGACTGCCGTTAGGATGTCGCCGGGTTCAATTTCCTTTTCAAAGGGGTTGTTGAGCACTTTGATCGGACCGACGACTGTTCCGGGTGATATAGGCGAGCCTTTGAAGCTACCTGGTTCCGTTTTTTTGTTGGGACGCAGGATGCGTCCGCGCGAATCGATCGCCATCGGGAAATGCTTTACCCGCGCTTGCAGGTTGTGAAAATTTGCGCCGCGTGAAGTCGCGGCCGCGCGAAGGTCGAAATCGGGTACCTGGAGCGCACGGTCAATTTCGTTGATGGACAGGTCAAATATTTGTTCCCGCGTGTCGAGTCGATCTTGGCTGACAAATTGATCTGCATGGTGCAGCACACGGGTTCGAAATCGCCCAAATACCTGCATGATGTGATGCTTGATGAGTTCGCGTGATCGTGAATGAAGTAATAGGGTTTCGTAAGCTTTGGCCAAGCGTTTTTGCTTACGTTTTGGCAATAACTGGGTGAGACGTTCGTACGCTTGCTCACGTTCCCCAATCAATTCGCGCTGGATTTCGTGTGGATCGAATGTCCCACCTGCGTTGGCGATCATGGCGATCTGCTCCAGCGCTAAACGAGGTTTTTCACCGTATTTCGGGTTGGCCCATTCCATTTCGAGAGGTCCACGACAACCGAATTGTTCTGTAAAGGCGTCCCATTGGGATAGGAATTTAGGGTCCAGTGAACGCGTTTCGAGTTGCTTCTCCAATGCGTCAAGGTCCTCAAAGAGCCGTTGGGGTAGAGCTTTTGAGAGGTCGAACATCAACAAACCCATTTGCACGATTTGGTCGTCGGGATAGCCTCGACAAATGGCGTCCACAAGAACACCGTTGTCGACCGAGACCGATCGGCCGAGACGCTTGATCGTTTCATTGGCATACATAAAGAAAATTAACGCGGGGTACGTTGACCCTTCGGTTGCCTCCCAAAACCTCAAGTAGCTTTCCATCACTTGTTCTTTGAACGGCTGCCCATAGTCGATCGACTGCGATAACCATTCGTCAAAGCTGTCGATCGCGTCGTCGTAGTCCCGCAAAAATTGTTGTGGTTTCAATAGCGGTTTGACCACGCTTGTGATCACCCTCCGTACTCTCCAGATAATCCGAGGCAAGTGTCGGAAGAGTGAGCGATACCGCAAGAAGTTGGGTCGTTCATTCATGCGGTAAGGCTCGAGATCATTGCCCACTAACATGTCGGCAAGCGTTGTATTGATGCTCGCCATGAGGTTGGTCATGCCTTCGCTCTTCATAAGTGGCATATACATCGATAAGTTCATGTAAATGCGGGAGCCACTCACGTTAATGCCGGCTTCGGCAAGATCGATATCGTCGGGGTTGAACCCAGGGATAACGTAGGCGACGAGTTCACGGAGGGGAACCTCAATACCATCGATGGTGAGAGGCGATATGGGTCCGCTCATGGTCATGCCATCGGCGAGTGATCGATCGAAGTACCTGTCTCTTATACACATCTGACGCTGCCGACGAATAGAGAGGTGTAGATCTCGGTGGTCGCCGTATCATT
>CAXDSX010000166.1:0-5109 GCA_963992075.1 uncultured Pseudomonadales bacterium
ACGAGATCAGCCTCGGTCTCGTGGGCTCGGAGATGTGTATAAGAGACAGGTTTCATGCTGAGGATTGACGCTTTTAAACGCCGCTCCCAGAGCGCGTAACTTGCCGCCTCGTTCTCCGGCCACGGAGCGGTATCGCGGTCTAACTGAAGCTCATCCTCGGATTCGAAAGTGAATTTCTCGACTCCCTCTTCAAGCCGAGCAACAAGGGAATCGAGCCGATCCAAAAGACGGCCTCGGAACGTGTTGTAAATAGCGAACGCGGGTTTCAAGTCTCCGTGCTTCAACGCCTCATCGAGCTGATACCGGTAGCTGTTCAGGTCATCGAGATCGGTTTTGAGCAAGTACGCGTGCCCCGGATCCAACGTATTGACGTACTTATCAAATATTTCGCTTGATGCTGCGTCGTCCAGTGGCTTTTTAACAAAGTGGTTGTGTCGAATTTGATCGACAATGGTAAGACTGGTACGCGGATGGATGGCGAGGGGCTCGAGATTTGGAACGTGATCATCATTGAATGCGCCTTTCTGGTCTTCTGCGCAAACGATAAAAGAGGCGACGAGTGCTACAAGCGCAAGTGGTCTGACGGCTAGTTTTGTCCGATTGCCCATACTGCGTTCAGTCCCTTATACACCAGCCCAGGTCGATCGCTCGTTTTGTACCAAGCTAACGGCCTAGACTCGTTGCCTCCGGCGGATGGCCTCGGGCGAGTGTCGCACGCAACGACCAGAATGTAACCCCGCAGCGGATCTAACTAATCGTGCGAGCAGCAATGGCACATCTCGGCATGGCACGGAATAATGCTGTCTCGTCAGAACGAGGTCCAACGATGCAAACAAGATACCAAAGCGGTCGAAAAGCTTTATCGCTTTCTCGCTTAATATCGGTCACGTTTTTTTGTGCGTGCTCACCCAGCGTTAGTTCTGAAACAAGTTCTCTCCCGGAGGATCAAGCAACCCAGCAATCGTCTGAGTCCATGTCGGGAGAAGCGTTTCTCGCGAATAATCAGACACTTCCGGGCGTCATGACGACCGGCTCCGGGCTCCAATACAAAGTTCTCGTGCAAGGCGCTGGGGCTCGACCAGGACCGCGAGATTCCGTTAGCACTCACTACGTGGGAACTTTAATCGACGGTACGGTTTTTGATAGTTCCCGAGCCCGAGGCTCGGCCGCACAATTTCCCGTCAACGGCGTTATTCGAGGCTGGACCGAAGCACTGCAACTAATGCCCGTAGGGTCGAAATGGATTCTCTACGTACCACCCAATCTAGCCTATGGCTCTCGGGGCGTCGGCCAGCTCATTGGGCCAGATGAGACTTTGGTGTTTGAGGTTGAGTTGCTTGGCATCGTTGGACGTTAGGCCCAGCACCAGCACCGAGACTCTCGTTCGGCCTAGACGCGTACTCGGAGCAACGCGTCATTGTGCGACTCGCCCTCGAACTCAGGCTGACACGATGTTGGCAGCAATCCGCTGGATGCATCGGCGTGATTTCCAAGCAATCGCAAACAAGAACGCCGACACGGCCTCTCGTATGTCCCTCGATATACGGATTGAAGCGCCTGCAGCGGAACATGTTGCAGATTCTTTCGATGTTGCTACTTCATGAAGCGAAGCGTCACCCGAACCGCGCTCCTCGGCTGCATCACCACAATCGTTGCCATCGCTTGGCTGGCCAATGAATTTGAGCTCGACTTTGATCAGCTCATCGATTTCTTTTTATCCAGCACCCTCATTGTGATCGTGTGTATGTTGTTAGCCGGTCTTGTCGTGGCGTTGAAACGGGTTATTAGGTGGAAATACAGGAACGCGCAAAATAGTCAGGGAAGATCGGTAAAGAATCGAGACAACCTGGGTAAGTAGTAATTATCGAGATCCACCGAAAATGCAACGGCGTGCGCTCGACCCATAATCCGGTCCCGGGTAACCAGTCCGATCCTCCTTGAGTCACTGCTGTTGTCACGATTGTCACCTAGCATCATGTAGTACCCAGCCGGAATTGGTTGCGGCGGAAAGGTTGAATAGGTCCCGGTAGAGCGACGGCTCACCATAATCACACGGGAGTGGCCCAAGACGGTCTCCCGAAAAAAACGGTAGGTACCTGCATTCGGAACCGGTAGCTTGCCAATTTCATCGGCCTCGAGAGGGTCGTAGCTGGCCTTTTCACCGTTGACAAAAAGCTGGTTCCGGCGCAATTCAATCACATCGCCCGGAACCCCAATCACGCGTTTAACAAAAAGGCGTTCATCTTTGGGATTATCAAACGTGACGACATCGCCCCGTTTTGGCTCCCCCCACCGAAACATTCGAGTCCACGTGAAAGGGACCGCGAGATCGTATGCCAGTTTATCGACGACGATTCGATCTCCCGGCAGGATGGAGGGTTTCATGCTTCCTGACGGCACCTGATTCCAATCGGCGATGGCCGATCGAAAAATGAGCATGACGACCACGAAAACAACGAAGCTCCGCCACTCGCCCCAAAGTTTATTGAAACGCGCATTCACGGAGTAAAGGTTGCCCTGTCGACGTTCAATTTGGCCACCCGCACATTATTGATTAGCCAGACCAATCCCTCTCACGATTGTTGTTTTTCTTCTTCGAATTGCGCCATTTGTTGCGGCTTAGCGTCCGTTTGATATTGCTTTTTCCAATCTGAGTAAGCCATGCCGTACACGATCTCACGCGCGGATTCGTAGTCAACGTCGACGCCACGTTCCTCCGCCGCAGCTACGTACCATTTAGACAAACAGTTGCGACAAAACCCCGCGAGATTCATGAGTTCAATATTCTGTACGTCCTTCCTTTCATCCATATGCGCGAGCAGGCGGCGGAAAACAGCTGCTTCCAGCGCCTCTTCTGAATTGCTTTGATCCGTATCCATTTCGTTACCTCTTTCGCCGACGGGCATAGTAACTTAACTACGTTTCGACGCCGCTTGCGGTTATCGTCGAAAGGAGAAACGGCGGTGCTATCACACCGCCACAATCGGGGCCGCGTGGATGCGTTTAGCTGACGTAAATCGTATGAACCCTCGGCTAATTCGATCGGACCCGCTCGATCATCGAACGAATCTCGACAATTTAGCGATTACTTTGCAGCTGGCGTATTACGGAGGAATACTGGGGTGTCGTCTCCACTCTCGGCTTCGCTGTAGCGATAGCCATCGACGGCGAATGCTTTTATCGCTTTAACCGTTTCGACTTTTTGCTGAACAAGGTAACGGGCCATGAGTCCCCGCGCTCTTTTTCCGTAATAGCTGAGGAACTTGTATTGACCGTTATGGAGGTCTTTAAACATCGGCGTGATAATTCGCGCGTCAATGCTTTTACTGTCCAATGCATCGAAATACTCGTTCGACGCCAAGTTGACTAGAACCCTGCTGCGATGATCCTTGAGGTCGTCGTTGATCGCGTTCGTAATCGAAGCACCCCAGAATTCATACAGGTTCCCCGATCCGTTCATTTCGAGTCGGGTTCCCATTTCGAGGCGATATGGATGGATCGCGTCGAGGGGACGCAACATCCCATAAAGTCCAGAGAGGATCCTTAAGCGGCGCTGAGCAGACGTCAGCTCCCTGGCTCCGAATGTCCACGCTTCAAGGCCCATATAGACGTCACCCTTGAAGGCCAAAATCGCCTGCTTCTGAGGCGCGGATTCGCTGTCCCAGTTTCCAAATCGATCTGCGTTCAGTTCACCGAGCTTGACACTGATACCCATCAGGCTCGAAAGGTCGGCCGGTGAAAACGACTGCAGGCGGGTGGCTAGTTCATTGGCCTCCGCGACAAACCGCGGCTCCGATCTTTTCCGTGCATGCTTCGCATCGTCAAAATCAAGGGTTTTTGCGGGAGAAAGGACAGCCAGCACGATTTTTCCTCGGTCGAAACAGTAATTGACAGAACGTTATTTTAATGAGGGTGCTGCACAGATGCTATGCGCGGTAAAATCTGGGGATGCGCGGCCAAAAACGGCATGCTACGTCTAACGGAGACTCGGAAGTGAACGTCCAACAGGAAATTGAGCACAAGTTGAACACACTCGATCCATTGCATCTTGAGGTCGTCAACGAAAGCGACAATCACAACGTACCGGAGGGATCGCAGTCCCACTTCAAGGTCGTCATCGTGACCGAACAATTTACGGATGCCGGGCGGGTGGCTCGGCATCGGATGATCAACCGCTTACTCGAAGACGAGTTACGAGGACCGGTCCACGCCTTGGCGATTCACGCGTACACTCGCGAGGACTGGGAAGAACGATTCGGACAGGCCCCGATGTCGCCCCCGTGCTTGGGCGGCGACAGCTGAAAAAAATTGATCGGAATGGCGAGCGTCGTCACCTTTTATCGGTTTGTCGTTATCTCCGAACCTGATGCGTTGCGTCTGACAATCACGTCCCTGTGTGAACAGCACGGGCTTGTCGGAACTGCATTGATTGCGCCTGAGGGCCTCAACGCGACCTTAGCAGCGACTGCGCGGAGTGATCTCGAGGCGTTTATCGTCGAACTGGGCAAGGACGTTCGATTCGAAGGCCTGAACTGCAAATGGTCATCGTCAACCGGTGATAACGCCGTGTTCGATCGTCTCAAAGTTCGCACTCGACCGGAGATCGTGAGTTTCGGCAAGGAATATCAAACATCCTGCGCTCCAGGTCCACGCGTCGGTGCGGAAGAATGGAACGCGTTGATTGAGTCGCGCGATGTCACGGTCATCGACGCTCGCAACACGTACGAGACGGAGATCGGAAGATTCCCGAACGCAATAATCCCGGACACCAAATCGTTTCGAGATTTTCCCGACTTCGTCGATCGCGAACTCGACCCCTCAACCCACTCCAAACTCGCGCTTTATTGCACGGGCGGAATTCGCTGCGAAAAAGCGTTCCAGTTCCTCAACGAACGAGGATTCGAACAAATCTATCAGCTAGACGGTGGGATTCTGAACTATTTGGCCAACGTTGATGCGGTCCATAATCGTTGGTCGGGCCAGTGTTTTGTCTTCGATCAGCGAGTCGCCCTAGATAGCCATCTTCGTCAGGGTTCGTACGATCAATGCCACCTGTCTCTTATACACATCTCCGAGCCCACGAGACCGCGGCTGAGCGCGTATGCCGTC
>CAXDSX010000167.1:0-5105 GCA_963992075.1 uncultured Pseudomonadales bacterium
TAATGATACGGCGACCACCGAGATCTACACCTCTCTATTCGTCGGCAGCGTCAGATGTGTATAAGAGACAGCCGGATACGTGCAGAACCTGACCGATGAAATCGGCATCGTGGATTTCGTCCCCGTGTCGTACCACGAAGGCCTTGAATCGCAGACGATGGCCACGCTTACCGAGCACCGGCGGATCGGGGTGCAGGTGCGCTGGCGGCCTCAGTTCTAAGACCCACGCATAACTGCCCCTGTTCCGCCGAACGGGGCAGTATGCCGAGTCGTATGGCAGCCCAACGGACCACCGCTGACCTAGTCAGCTGAACCGGATGAGGAAGAGCGCTTTTAAGTCCCGCCTGCCGTATTTGGTTTGGTTGAACTTCGCTACGGCGCTTTTCGTTACGGCATCCTTTGGTGATGTCGAACCGACGTACCAACACGGCATCTCGTTCTTCGGCGAACTGAAATACCCCGCGGGTTTTTCTCACTTTGATTACATTAATCCCGATGCGCCCAAGGGGGGCGCGTTGGTTCAATCGACGCAGAGCGATTTCAATACCCTCTCCGTGATCACGGACTTCGTGGCAGCACCAGGCGTGAACTGGATTTACGACTCCTTGGTGTCGCACCGCTCCGAAGAGATAGGCAGCTTCTACGGCGGGCTAGCAGATGGACTGAGCGTCGCCGACGACAAGCGCACCCTCTTTATTCGCTTGCATCCCCGGGCGCGATGGCACGACGGCGTGCCCATTACAGCCCGAGACGTAAAGTTCACCCTCGATAGCATTCAATCCAGCATACGGTTTCGCGGATATGGCTTCTTCTCGTGGGTGCGATCCGTTGAAATTTTGGGTGAGCGTGAACTGGCCTTTCGGCTTGCGAGCGAGCTAACGGTATCCAACCTCTTTCCCTTAAGTTGGTTCCCGATCATGCCAGCCCACTACTGGGAAGGCCGGGACCCGACCCGGGCCTTTCTGGAACCACCGTTGGGCAGCGGTCCGTACCGGGTCGCCGAGGTCAAGCAAGGTCGGTATATCCGTTACGAGCGTGTTCCCGATTACTGGGGACGAGACATCCCCGTCAACAAAGGCCGCTTTAACTTTGATCAGATCCAGTACCACGTTTACCGGGATGCGACCGTCGCCCGGGAGGCGTTTCGCAAGGGATTGTTCGATACCTGGATCGAGCGGGACATTCGCTACTGGGCAACAGGGTATGACATTCCCGCCCGAGATAAGGGCTGGCTGGTGATGGACGAATTCGACGAGCGCGAAGAAATCGGTATCCGTCGGGTCATCGCCCTGAACACCCGTCGGGACAAGTTCAAGGACCCGCGGGTTCGGGAAGCGTTGATGCTCGCCCTAGACTATGAATGGGAGAACCGCGTGCTCCACGGTGGCCTACTCGATCGGGCATTGAGTTATTTTTCGGGAGAGCCATCGCTCGAAGCGCGAGGATTACCCGACGAGGATGAGCTTGCGTTGCTGGAGCCCTTTCGGGATCAACTTCCCCAGAGGGTGTTCACCGAGGTCTTCGAACTACCTCGGTCCACCGGCATGGGCCTCAATCGCGCACCCCTCGAACGGGCCCGGGCGCTGCTGGGCGAGGCCGGGTGGAATGTTAAGAATGGCGTGCTGGTCAACAGCGCGGGTGAGCCTTTCGAGATTAGATTCTTGTCGATGGATGGCACCGATCAGCGCACCCTTCTGCCTTTCCTCGAGACCTTAAAGCTGCTTGGAATCTCAGGTGGAATACGGCGGGTGGAGGCCGCGCAGTTCGTTAATCTCAGAAAGAAATTCGATTACGACGCGATAGTCACCGACCACGACACCCTCTCGCCGCCGATGGCATTCTTGTCCACCTTTTTTCATTCTAAATCGGCGTCCGAGACCCAAACTTTCAACGTAGCCGGGATCGCGGATCCCGTGGTTGACGCGCTGATCGCCGAGGCAATCAAGGCAACGACTCTGGAGGAAATGGCGACCGCGTGCCGTGCCCTGGATAGGGTATTGCTTTGGGGGTTCTACCAGATTCCCCTCGATGCGATTGCGCCCTTTCGCATTATTTATTGGAACAAATTCGGGCGACCGGAACGGGAAGATCTTGCGGTCTATAAATCTCCGTTTCCCGATGGGTGGTGGTACGACGACACGAAAGCAGCGCGGATCGCGATCGGCCAATAGGGTGAACACGGCATTGCTCATCGCATGACGCAAACAGTCGGGTGTGATGTCTTTGTTTTTTTAGCGCTCCAGCTGCCGCAACTTCGCGAAGCCGAGTTATACGGTCTCAAGTTCGAATGCGGCGGCCATGAGAGCTTTCGTGTAATCCGTTTCCGGTGCCGAGAAGACCCGCGCGGCTGGGCCCCTCTCGACGATCTCACCATCTTTCATAACAACCAATTCGTGGGCTAAGGCGCGTACGACTTTTAAATCGTGACTGATAAAGAGATAGGCCAGGTTATGAAGCCTTAACGAGAATTCACCCACCAGACCCTTGAGCAAAAACCGACGCTGATCAGTCACCATCCTTACCCCTTCCCACTTTGGGGTGAAAGAAGGTGCTACGACCGTGACTTTAAACGCTTGACTTCGTCTGCTCAAAACATCAATGTGCGCGCGCTTGTCGAGCGCGTCACATTGGATTCTCCGATGTCTGTCGACACCCACTTCATTCCGTTTTTCTTCTTCGTGCTTGAGAATGACGGCAGTACGTAGTGCCTGGGCGAGGTATGCCGGGCACGCGAAGGAAAACAATCTTGACACAAATGTTCGCCGCGCTTGGAATTTCTCGCGCATTTCTCTCTGCTTTGCAGGACATCGGTTATCAGCAGCCAACACCGATTCAATCGAAGTCGGTCGCTCACCTCTTAGACGGCTACGACTTGATGGGCGTAGCGCAGACTGGGACAGGCAAAACGGCCGCGTTTGGATTGCCTTTACTGCAACGGCTGGACGAAGCAAACGAACCCGCGCGTCCGCGGCAACCCAAGTCTCTGATTTTAGCGCCCACGCGTGAGCTGGCATTGCAGATTCATACCGAGCTAAAAAAGTTCGCCAAAAACACATCGCTTCGAATTGCGGTCATCTTCGGTGGCGTCGGTCAGAATCCGCAAGTTCGTCAATTACAAAACGGCGTCGATGTGCTGGTCGCCACACCGGGGCGATTACTGGATCTAGCAGGCCAAGGGCATGTGGACCTGTCCGTGATCAGCGTCCTAGTGCTTGACGAAGCGGACAGACTGCTCGATATGGGTTTCATCCGCGACGTGAAACGCATCGTTCAGCAGACGCCTAAATCGCGCCAGTCGCTCCTGTTTTCAGCCACCATGTCAAAGGGAGTATCCCAGCTAGCTCGCAACATATTGCGTGACCCGATTCGGGTCGACGTGTCGCCCAAACAACCCACGGTCAAAAAGATCGATCAGCGGGTCATCATGGTCGAAACCCAGGACAAGCTAGAAGTTTTGCAGACTTTGCTTCATGACGAGGCCTTGTCTCGGGCCATCGTTTTTACGCGCACGAAGCACGGTGCTAACAAGGTCACAAAAAAACTTTGCGCTGCAGGGATAAGTGCAGACGCCATCCACGGTAATAAGTCTCAGTCGGCGCGACAGCGCGCGCTCGCCGATTTTAAGAAGGGGCGTACGTGGGTGCTGGTGGCGACCGATATCGCTGCGCGCGGCCTGGACATCGAAGGAGTGTCCCATGTTGTCAACTTCGAACTACCGCACGAACCAGAGGGTTACGTACACCGCATCGGCAGGACTGGTCGCGCTGGCGCTAGAGGTGTCGCGTGGTCGTTAGTCGATCCTTCCGAAGTTTCGCGATTGCGAGCGATCGAAAAACTGATTCGACTGACACCCGCACTCTTTGACACAGCGCTCACGAAGCTCGATCTCGAGGATAGCGGACAGTCGAAAAAGAAGATGGCTGCCAGCCAAACTGACAGTCGGCGTGACGGCGTATCCGGCAGAAAACGGCGCAGTCGACGACGCCGAAATCAGCGTCAAGCTGCTTAGGCCAGACGCTCTACCGCATCGATGAGATACGCCACGCCGAAATCCTCAAAGAACTAGAAGCTAGGCGCGAGCATTACCAAAGAGTCAAACTGCCACAATGAGCAATTTCACTTAACTCGTACTCGCCGATGGACCTCAGATTGAATGCCAGCGGTCTCGTACGTATCTACCTGAGCACCTGGCCCTATATCTTCGCAGAACTGAAGCATTTCATTGCATTGCTCGGCATGACCCTGGCGATGATCGGCTTCGGCACCGCAGTGGCATTTCTGGGCTTCGACCTACTATGGGATTCCGTTGGCCAGGGAGCGCGCCTAAGCCCCCCACAAGCAAGCATCATGTTGTTACCGGAAGCTGGTTACGTCGATACCGATGAGCTGACGAAAGCTGCCAGAGAAACTGTGCTTATTCGTTTTCTCATCCTGACGGCCGTAATTGTTGTCATCACAACCACGGTCGCGATCGGCATTCAGATGTACAAGGCATGGGTCCTGCAAAGAGTCAATCAGCGACTCCGCACCCGTATGGTGGCCAACGCTGAAGAACTCAGTCTGCGTTTTCATTCCCAGTCGTCCGCCGGGGACGCGATCTATCGAGTATTTCAAGACAGCGCGATGGTCACCGCCGTTGTCGACAACGTCGTCGTTGTGCCGGTAATCGGGCTCACGACGTTAACGATGCAATTAGCGATCGCGTCGCTATTTAGTCCCTGGTTCGGCTTTCTATTGCTCATCGGCATCGCCTCGTGCGTTGTTCTACTGATCGCCATAACGCCACGACTTCGAACGTTAAGTTTTTCAGCAAGGCAGGCAAGCGCTACGCTATTCGTCCGCGTGCAGGAAACTTTTCAAAGCATTCAGTCGATAAAAGCGTACGGGGTCGAGACCTCCAGTCACGAACGGTTCCGGTCGGAATCAACACAAGCCATCGATACCGCGTTTAGCCTGCGTCGTGAATTTGCGATAGTCAAAGTATGTACCGCCTACATCCTAGTCCTGGTGCTATTTATCACCGATTACATTGCAACTGTCTCTTATACACATCTGACGCTGCCGACGAATAGAGAGGTGTAGATCTCGGTGGTCGCCGTATCATT
>CAXDSX010000168.1:0-5091 GCA_963992075.1 uncultured Pseudomonadales bacterium
TTTTCAAGCAGAAGACGGCATACGAGATCAGCCTCGGTCTCGTGGGCTCGGAGATGTGTATAAGAGACAGAATTCGACTCATCATTTCTCTCCCTACAAGCCAGACAAGAACATCACACTCTCAAGAACGTAACAAATGCAGTCGGATTAGGGAAACATGTCAATGCCAAACCAATTCCAAGAGCCATGACAGATCTCGGCGAAAGGCGTAGGTTTTAGAATAGATCCGATATGTACAGTATACTTTACATTATGTAATATTTACTTTACATTAGAGACTACTCCCTGAGTATGGATGGCTGCCGTGTCGACCAAGGAAAAGAGCCTTCTGGCATCACTGATTATTACCTTGTTAGTCTTCGGCAAGTTCTTTGTCGATACCTTAGAAGTTTTACTTGCTGGCGAGCCGATCGCTAGCGTTGGTAACAGCCTCGTTGCCGCAGTGATCTCGGCCATTATTTTAGAGATCATCGTCCAGAGTTTGCTCGCCTCTTTAAGCGCTTCTCAGAAAGACGACGAAAGAGACCAGTTGATCGAACGTATGTCATTTCGCAATGGATACCTTTGCTTGTCAGTTGGCATGTGGATTTGGATTGCTCAAACCACCATACCCACCTGGTGGACTGACCTTCCATACTCGCCCTATCTGACGGGAGACTTAGTCCCCGTCTTATTACTGTTGCTCTTCGTTATCGCGGAAGTGACGGTGACGGTTACTCGGTTGTTTTATTACCGACGCGGTATCTGATATGGCATCGACGTCGATCAAAAACAACATTCGACGATTGCGTTTCGAGACAAACGAGATGACCCAACAAGCTCTGGCGGAAGCCGTTGGGGTGACGCGGCAAACCATCATCGCCATAGAGCATGGAAAATACTCACCATCACTCGAAATAGCTTTCAGAATTGCCGCTGCGTTTCACGTGGCTATGGACGATGTATTCATTCACGAAGAAACAGAACGTCGACTAAAACGCTGAACCAAATTTGAGTCCAATGACGGGGTTCGGCGATAACCTTTAACTTGTAAATAGGTCAAAAATATTTTCAAGTGTCGATGTCTTCTGACCCTTGTAAAACTCGGTATATGTGCAATTGATGCAAGTCACAGCACCATATTTTTTTCCCTGTACATCAAAAATTCTGCTCCAAAAGCCTCCTGCGACCCTTATCTCACCTGTCTCAAATTCGTTGTGTCCGCATTTCGGACAAACCCATTTTTCATTTGCCATTAAGCATCGCCTTCTTCTCTAACTTTTGATCTGTGTACACCTACACCGCTTTTCTTTCAATGCAGGACTACGTTTAGCTCGCTTTCCAAGACCGAAATCGGTCTTTTGAGGAAGCGAAAAATGTCTACTATTTTGTCTACTGTACCTTTAACGAAAATACTAAAAGGTAACTATTTCAATAGTTTAGAATCGATCAGGGGAGGAAGATGGTGCCCGGGGCCGGAGTCGAACCGGCACAGGATTGCTCCCGAGGGATTTTAAGTCCCTTGTGTCTACCAGTTTCACCACCCGGGCAATATCGGTCCAGAATATCCCTCAGTAGGTCTAATTCCAATCAACGACGTTCATCGGGTCGCTGACACATTGTCAATGGAGGCGTAGATTTTAAGACCATGAGGAAGATTCTGATTACCCTCGGTTTGACACTCCTGCATTCGTGCTCTCTAACTGGCTCCACGAGTGCCTATTTCACGCGTGACTTGAACGAATCGAAGTTAGAAGCGGTAGGCAATTTCATGGCCAACGGTCACAAGAACAAGATAGTGGTGAATCCCGAGCGTGTGACGGTGTATCCCATTTTGACTATCGTCGATTCAAAAACGACCATCGAAATACCCTTCAATACCTGGTGCGGAGGACCAGATAGTTACAGGCTTAGAACATATCCATGGCGTATGCCGCCTATCGAAGAACTTGGTTGTCACTTCTCCGAACCTGAGGAAAGCAAGTTTTGCAGGGACGCAAAAGAGTTAGAAAAGATAGTCCAACCCTACGTAGAAAAAGGTTTACTCGGTTTTTCAGTCTATACAGGAGAATGTGATGGTCAGCATTTCTACTACGATTTGATTACAAAGCGATTCGTCGTTTGGTCACTTTGACGGACCACTGATTCGACATTGTTTCTATCTAATTCATCTTTGGCTGGCCTCAACTCGATGTGCAGGTACAATCGCGATCGCGGGCCCAGGTGTTGGAACTGGTAGACAAGCAGGATTTAGATTCCTGTGTCCTCGTGGCGTGAGGGTTCGACTCCCTCCCTGGGCACCATCTTTCTCCTCTAATCGTTCTTAAGCTATTGATATAGTTATATTTTTGTATTTTCGTTAAAGGTACAGTAGACAAAATAGTAGACATTTCTTGGTCCCTTAAGAGACCGATTGCAGGCTTGGAAAGCAAGTCAAGCTCAGCCACTATCTGAAGGGAAGTAAACGAGGGTCGCCGCCGATTACATTAATTTAGACGAGGAAGTTCTTTGGATAAGGATAAGGTTTACGAAAGAGTCAGAGCGAACGTAGAAAAACTATTTGGCTTTTATACTCATTTAGCAGTCTACGTAATCGTCAATGTTTATCTTTTGTCGAGCACCGTGGCGGTACTCTGGGGTATTGGCTTGTTCTTTCACGCTTTTGGAGTTTTTGGATCTAGATATAAAGAGCGAATGATTGAAAGAATGGTCGAAAAAGAAATGAGGAAGCAAGGCATCTCGAGTACGGATGAACCCATCGAGTAAGCCACATACTTCCGATCCTCTCCCTACGCCTCTCGCCTGTGGGCGCAAGTGAACGTGCCAACGGCACAGAGTTCATCCTGGTAATTCGTCAATCTAATAAAACTCTGTCTCAGTCAAATTACCGTCTTCGTCAAACCACTCAGTTCTGAAAGGTTTGTTGTCCCTCAAATACGTTCTTTGAATCAGTTGTTTATTTTGGTCGAACTCGTCCAACCGTCGTTCCCCGTCTTCTCCTTCTACCCATCTCTCTGTGGACAACCATTGGCCCTCTTTGTCGAACCACTTAACTACGCCATCCCCGTTTTCGAAGTCTCCTTTCGACTTTAACTGCCCACCTGCGTAAAACTGCTCCCAGCGCCCATGCCGCTTGCCATCTTTATGAATCCCCTTTTCTTTTACCTGGCCATTGGAATAGAACGTCTCAAAAGGGCCATCCGGCAGCGACTCACCGTAAGAGAGCGAAACAAAGCAAGACGTCCCGAGGAAAACCAAGAGGGAAGCCATGACATGGAGCCCGAATCTCTCGTCTAAGGTATTCATCACTCCCTATTTCGGGGCGGGAATAGTTTCCACATCGCAACAGTCCAAGCGAGACAGATCATGTACAGCATCGCGAAATATTCCACCGGAAAGTCGTAGTAAAAAATGCGTTTAACCCAATAGCCAACAAATGATTCGGAAGTGTTCATTCCGCTTAGATAGTTTTCAATGAGCGTGAGTGGACACGTGAAGCCCAGTAGCGTTTCCAACGCAACAAACGCCATCGCCCAAGCATGGATAATCCGCAAACGCTTGTGACCTATCCAACCCCAACCGAGCTTGTACCCAACCGGAACGAGCACGAGACCACCAGCAATAAAAATGACAATGCCAAAGTGAGCGAGCAAAACAGCATCGGCAATCAAAGTAATCAAATAGAACTCCAACTTTAGGTCGACCGGTATGGGCAATCGAGCGCTTCATAGTAGACAAAACCGCACCCACGTTGTCGCTCTATGGATCAATCATCTTCCGGGATCGCTAATAACGTCGTCGCGTTGATTGACTCCGTGCTGAAGCGACTCTCATCGATTGGGATTTGTTAGCGATTCAAAAGATCATTAGGCTCAAGCACTATCAATAAACGGGGCATCTGGATGAACCGCATTTTTCCGCTGTGTCTCACTCTCCTTTTGCCGTCATGTTCCACGGAAACTCCGTCCACAGGAGCAAATCCAAGCACCCACGGCGCGGACTTCATTTTGCGCAATGCAATGATATACACGGTCAATCCCGACCAGCCTTGGGCTAGCGCAATCGCGGTAAAGGATGGACGAATCGCCTATGTCGGGGACCTCCTCGGTGCTCAAGAACTCAGCGGTAGCGATACTCAGACCATAGACCTTAACGGACGAATGCTGCTGCCCGGTTTTCACGACATACATGTCCACCCCGTCGAGAGCGGAGTTCTCTACCAGCAATGTGTACTGTTTGATATACGGGGAGTAGATAAGCTTTTAGACAAAATTAGGGAATGTGCCTTGGCCAAACCCAAGGACGAATGGATAGTGGGTGCTGGCTGGACGTTGGACAATTTCGTTCCGAGCGGTTTGCCAGACAAAAAGTTACTGGACGAGATCGTTCCCGATCGCCCGGTTTCACTCAAATCATCTGACGGACATTCCCTTTGGGTCAACTCAAAGGCCTTGGAGTTTGCCGGAATCGACGCCGCAACCCCAGATCCAGAAAACGGAAGGATCGACCGCTACCCAAATTCAGACGAACCTTCGGGTAGCCTGCAAGAAGACAGCGCGATCATGCTAATCGCAACTCACGAACCAGCGTTAACGTCGAACGATTTAATCAACGGCCTCAAATACTCCCGCGATTTATTCCACAGCTACGGGATCACGGGTATTCAGGATGCACTACTAAAGCTCGAGCCTGGCGACGGATACTACGGGCTTGACGCCTATAACTACCTCGATGCCAAAGGCGAACTAAACCTCCATGTCGTTACAGCCCTCTTTTGGGAAAACGCCATATCGCTGTCGCAACAACTGCCCAAATTCTTGGACGCTCGGGAAACGCAACCCATTGACGGCAATGTCAGGGCAACGTCCATAAAAATATGGCTCGACGGAGTTATTGAAGCGCAGACGGCCGCACTACTTGCGCCCTACTCGGATCGTGACGACGGGTATCGGGGTGAGTTACAGAACTCACCACATGATCTCAACAAGGCTGTCATAGGGTTGGATGCTGCCGGTTTCCAAGTCCATTTTCATGCCATTGGTGACCGTGCAATTCGTGTCTCGCTCGATGCGCTCGAGCGTGCTCAGGCTGTCTCTTATACACATCTGACGC
>CAXDSX010000169.1:0-5043 GCA_963992075.1 uncultured Pseudomonadales bacterium
ACGGCATACGAGAGCAGCCTCGGTCTCGTGGGCTCGGAGATGTGTATAAGAGACAGTCGCTGCACCGTTCCTGCTCGACGATTTTTACACGGGTGAACTCGCGTTGGTCTTCATTTACGCCATCGCGGGAATTGGTTTGATGTTGTTGGTCGGCTACACCGGGTTGGTCAGTTTGGGACATGCGGCTTTTTTGGCCATCGGTGCTTATGCGCACGCTTACTTCATGACCGAGGGAGCTCCATTCGTCGTGTCGCTCATCGGAGCCACCGCAGTGTGTGTAGTCATTGGTGCGATTGTAGGGATCCCCTCGTTGCGTATGACGGGTATTTATTTGGCGGTCGCGACCTTGGCATTTGCCCAAATCGTAGAGAAGGTGCTAGCGCATTGGGAATCGGTTACTGGAGGTCATCGCGGCATGGCGGTCCCTGATCCGGAACTTTTTTCCTGGTCGCTTGGGACACCGCGAATATTCTATTTTGTTGTGTTGTTCGTACTTGTCGCTGCTTTGTTTAGCGCACTTAACTTACTCCGTTCACCCACGGGGCGCGCCATGATTGCAATCCGTGATTCGGAGATATCGGCTCAGGCCATGGGCATTCATTTGGCACGGGTTAAGACCACGGCGTTTGCCATTTCAGCCGGATTTACAGGACTTGCGGGAGGTTTATTCGCTCACAAGATAGGTTATCTAGCCCCGGACGCGTTTACGATACTGATCTCTATTCAACTTTTGTTGATGGTAGTGGTCGGGGGTTTAGGATCGTTGCACGGCGTTATTTACGGCGCGATTTTCATCGGCTTGTTGCCGCAGGGCATTGCGTTTCTACGCGAATCAGTACCTTCTAGCATAGGTCAAATACCCGGTTTGGAGCCGGGCATTTTTGGGCTGATCTTAGTCCTATTCCTGGTGTACGAACCGCTTGGCATTTTCGGACGCTGGGTCAAGATTCGACTGTTTTTCAGCGAATTTCCGTTGTATAGAAAGTCGACATACAAGCGTCAAAAGTCCTATTTGCGAACGGAGCGAGTTCATTGACTTTGCTGTCGGCCGATAACGTGTCCATAAGCTTCGGTGGTGTTCACGCGGTCCGTGATGTTTCGTTTGAGGTGGCGGCTGGTGAGGTGTACAGCATCATTGGGCCAAATGGGGCGGGCAAAACCACGCTATTTAATTTGGTGAGTCGTCTCTATGATGCGGACGCGGGCTCGATGACTTTTGACGGGGAAACCATCACCCGTATCCCGCCGCACCAGGTTGCAGAACGAGGAATTGCGCGCACGTTTCAGAATACCGAACTTTTTGAGCACGAAACCGTACTCAAGAATTTACTCATAGGTCACCATGTTCATCGAAAAACCGCGTTGTGGGAGGAGCTCATGTTTCTACCCAAGGTGCGTGCGCAGGACCTCATGTTTCGCCAACAAGTTGAAGACGTTATTGACTTGTTGGATCTGCAAACCTACCGCGAGCAGATTATTGGGAATCTTCCTTATGGCGTAAGAAAAATGGTTGAAATTGCGCGAGCGCTTTGCCTGGGACCACGCCTGATTCTTCTCGATGAACCTTCGTCTGGGCTTAATCCAGAAGAAACGGAGGATTTGTCGTTCTGGATCGAGGATATCAATGAGGAATTGGGTATCACCGTGGTGATGGTTGAGCACGACATGAACTTGGTGAACCAGGTATCGGATCGGGTACTGGCCCTTGCTGACGGTGCGGTTATTGCGTTGGGCACGCCAAGCGAGATTCAGAATCATCCCGATGTCCTACGAGCATATTTAGGAGATTGACGTGCCACTGCTCGCGTTGAGAAATATTGAAACCTACTACGGCCCTATCATGGCTATTCGGGGGGTCTCCTTGGACGTCGAGTCAGGAGCTATCGCGACGATTCTCGGCGCGAACGGTGCGGGCAAAACAACGGTTCTTAAAACCATCAGCGGTGCGATGGATCCGCAGAAAGGGAGCGTGGTATTTGCGGACGAAAACATAACGTCGTGGGACCCAGGGAGAGTGGCTCGACTCGGCGTCGGCCATGTGCCCGAGGGGCGCGAAGTGTTCCCCTTTTTGTCAGTTGAAGAAAATTTGCGGATGGGCGCGTTTACCAGACGCGATGGGGCTAGCGAGGTGAACCGTGATTTGGAGCTTGTCTACGAGTATTTCCCGACGCTGGCTGATAGCAAGAGTCTCGCTGCCGGTTACCTGTCCGGTGGTCAGCAGCAAATGCTCGCGATCGGTCGTGCGTTGATGCTCCGACCGCGCTTGATGTTGCTCGACGAACCTTCGCTTGGTCTCGCGCCGATGTTGGTTAAAGAGATTGCCGATATCGTGGTGCGCCTCAATAAAGAGCAGGGGGTTACCGTGCTATTGGTTGAGCAGAACGCACGCGTGGCGTTAGAGATCTCGGATTACGGCTATGTGATGGAAGTTGGACGGATCGTGATGGAGGATACTTGCGAGCGCTTGGCCGCGGCCACCGATATTCAGGAGTTTTATTTGGGTATGAAGGATCAGGGTGTCCGCGGGCGTCGACGCTGGAAACAACGGAAAACTTGGCGATGACTAGTGAGCTGACCACGATCAACGATTGCACGACTGTCCCCCAGTTGTTTTGGCATCGCGTGACGGAGAACGCGACAAAAACGGTAATTCGTGAAAAGGACTTTGGGATTTGGAACGAATACAGCTGGGCCGATTACGGAGAAATGGCACGGTTGGTGGGTCTTGGTTTGCTGTCCTTGGGCCTTAGGCGTGGTGACGTCTGTTCCATCGCGTCCGAAGTGAATAAGGAATGGATGTTTTCGGATCTCGGCATCATTTGTGCAGGCGGAGTGACCAACGGCGTGTACCCCACCGATGCCCCGAATCAAGTGGAATACCTGATCACCGATAGCGACACGCGTTTTTATTTTGCGGAAGACGAAGAGCAGTTAGACAAGGTTCTTGAGGTTCGCGATCGAACACCGTCACTAGAAAAAGTCTTCATCTTTGATATGGAGGGTCTTCGGCAGTTGGACGACCCCATGTGCATGTCGTTTGAGCAATTGCTTGAGTTAGGTCGTGACTATGCAATAGCGCATGCGGACCGATGGCATGTCGAAATCGAGGCAGCAAATCCTGACGATTTGATGGTCCTGACCTATACATCGGGAACAACAGGGCCTCCCAAGGGCGCCATGATTACGCAGCAGAACATGATGTTTATGATGCAATGTTTACAACGTTGTTACGGCATTCACCCGAACGACGAACAGCTCGGATTTCTGCCGCTGGCTCACGTTGCGGGCCGGATGTTTTATACATTTTCACTGATCGAATCGCGTGCCGTGATAAACCTTGTCGAGAGCCCAGAGACCGTGGTTCGAGATTTACAAGAGGTCGAACCGACGATCCATTTCGCGGTCCCGCGGGTCTGGGAAAAACAATTTTCAACGGTCGCAATTAAGCTCAAGGAGGCCACGTGGCTTGGCCGGGTAGCCTACGAATTAGGACTTAGGATCGGGCAAAAGCGGGCGGCGTACCTGAAAACGTTGGCACGGGTGCCTCTTTATCTGAAATGCGCGTTCTTCGTTTTCGATAACCTCGTTTTTCGTAACATCCGGCGCGCACTGGGTATCGATAAATGTCGCTGGCTTTCCACGGCAGCGGCTCCCATCGCCCCGGATTTAATTGATTGGTACTGGTCGATTGGTAAACCGATGTATGAGGTGTACGGCCAAACGGAGTGCACGGGGATCGCAACGGCCAACTTGATCGACGATTTCCGGATAGGAAGTGTTGGCAAGGCCATCGACAACGTCGACGTTGTGCTCTCCGACGACAACGAGATCCTTATCCGAAGCCCGGGCGTGATCAAGGGCTATTGGAATAAGGCAGAAAAAACGGCTGAGACGATTCGACAAGGGTGGCTTCATACCGGCGATGTTGGCCGAATAGACGACGACGGCTTTATCTACATTATTGACCGTATGAAAGACATCATTATCACGGCCGGAGGTAAGAACATTACACCGAGCGAGATCGAGAACCAGTTAAAGTTCTCGCCCTACGTTACTGACGCAGTTGTCGTAGGCGACAAACGGCCATACTTGACTTGCTTGGTCATGATCGATGACGAAAATGTGACGAAGTATGCGCAGGATAACGATGTACCATTTACCAACTACACGAGCCTTTGCCATACGCAAGAAGTCCAGGATCTTGTCCACGACGAGATTGAAAAGGTGAACACGAAATTTGCGCGCGTCGAAACCATCAAGAAGTTTCGACTTATCGATCAGTTATTGGACGCGGAAGACGACGAGCTGACACCGACGCAAAAGTTGAAGCGAAAAGTGGTCAATGAGAAGTACGCCGACCTTATCAATGGTATGTACCAAGGGGGTTAGAGATGAGTAAATTGTTGTTGCCAGTTTCCTGGCTGGGAATCGTGTTGCTGCTGGGTTGTGGCGAAACGGACTCGTCGGGCCATGAGGGCTCTGCCAACGTCAACGGGGTCACCGATACCGAGATCGTGATTGGGGCGCACACGGACCTCACCGGTCCAATCGCCATATGGGGTACAGGGATAGCGAACGGTGCGCGTATGCGTTTCGGTGAGGCAAACGATGCAGGTGGCGTGCACGGTCGACAGATTAGATACATTCTGGAAGATGCCCAATATCAGGTCCCGCGCGCGGTATCGGCGGCGAATAAACTCATCAACAAAGACAAGATTCTTGCGATGGTAATGGCCATTGGTACGCCGACGAATAATGCCGTGATGGTGCAACAATTCAGAGATGGCGTTCCGAACTTGTTTCCTGTGACGGGAGCGAGGTCGATGGTCGAGCCGTTTCAGAAGTTGATGTTTTCGCAAATGGGTGTGTATTACGAGGAGATGCGAGCCGCGGTTCGCTACTTTATCGAAGAGAAAGGCGCGACCACCCCTTGCGTCATTTATCAGGACACCGATTATGGCCAGGAGGTTCTTGACGGTGTTGAAGATCAAGCCGCCGAAATGGGCGTCACTATTGCGGCTCGCTCAGCACACCAACCGACAG
>CAXDSX010000170.1:0-5028 GCA_963992075.1 uncultured Pseudomonadales bacterium
ATACTATCCAGCAATGGTCCAGGGTTCATAGCGGGTAGATTACACCACTCCCAATTTGTGATGGCGATCAAAATCGATTCGTTCGTTGACGTCGAAATCTTTAAAGCCGACCTAGATAAGCTCCTCGAAAAATTATCGACCATGAAGCCCACGAAGGGGCACGAGCGCGTCTATTACGCAGGCTTGATCGAAGACGAAGAAACCGCGCTAAGAAAAAAAGAGGGCATTCCCTACCACCGTGAAGTGGTGGATTGGTTCAACGGCATCTCCGACGAGTTGAAGCTCGGTTTCTCGTTGCCGTAGATGAATTCCTCGGGACACTAGGTGTCCAAGAAATGCCGGGTGTGGCGGCAGGCGTTGGTGATCATCTCAGGAATGTATTGTTCGCGCCCGAGTTCGGGCCGTTGGTGAAGCCAACCGAGCGACATGACAGACCGGACGAGCAAGAATAATGGTATGAGCGCTTCCGCCTCTGTATCGAGAGGGCGATGGGATCGATATCCCTCTAACAAAGCCGCGAGAATTTCTGGGTACGCTTTGTGCTCCAGGTACTCGTGAAGGGCCACCGCCAGGTCAAACTGGTGCCAGCCGAAGCCGGCGTCATCGAAATCGATAATGTGCAGTCCTTGTGAGCTCAAGACAAGATTGTGCATGTGGAGATCGGCGTGAATCATGCTGTAGGTCTCTTGGGGTTGACCGTATCCCTCGAGACTATTCGCGATAACATCACGTGCTTTACTCATTAAGTCCGCTTGGCCGTGTTCGAGCTGAGGAATTTCCCAGAACCGACCCCAAAACGGTTGTTTGCCCACGAGTCCAGCGGCGTCGAACGCGTGTCGTTTGAAGTTCTGTGGGACGCTCCAGCTAGTCGCTTGTGTGTGTATCGACGCGGCGATGGCGCCCAGCTGCCCGAAATAGCGACATAGGGCATCCGTGTCGTCGGGATCTCGACGAATGACCTCTGCCAAAATATCGCCCTTGACCCATTTGAGTGCCCCGACATGTCGGAATTCGTGAGATCCGGGCAACGACCGCGTCACAAACCCTTTACCTTGCGTTGTCAACAAGGGTTCCGGCACGTCGATGCCGGATGCCCGCAACGCCTCTGTCCAGACTAACCCGGACTCAAGTTCTTCGAGGGTGTGATACCACGAACGGTGAATTCGAAGCACATAGGAGAGCTCGTCTTTATCGACTCGGAACGTGACGTTTTCACTTACCGTAATTGGCTTGATTTGAGCGCTTTCCAATGACCATTCAGGCAGCGTTTGTCGCGCAAATTCGAGTAGCGTGTCATCGATCCGCATGAACGTTCTATAGCTCTCGGAGTGTTTCCTCAAAAGCGTTTAGGAAAAGGTCCGCGTGCTCACGCCCGAACACGAGTGGCGGTCGAATCTTCAACAAGTTACCGAACGATCCCATGTTCGAAAGTAAGAAGCCTTTGTCCTTTAAACGGTTGGCTGTATCAGCGGCTCCTTCGCGGTCCGGAGTCTTATTCTCACGCTCGAGCACCCAATCGATACCGACGGCCAAGCCGTGCCCGCGTACGTCTCCTATAGGCTCATGAGCCTGTTGCAGCTCACGTAACGCGGTCCGCAGATAGACACCTACCTCGGTGACACTCTTGGGCAGGTCGTCTTCTTCGATGACATCGAGCACGGCGGAGCCGACCGCGGCCTGGAGCGGACTTGAGGCGAAGGTGTTGAAGTAACCCGTGTGTTTCCGGAAGACGTCGACGAGTTCCGTAGACGCGGCGACCCCGGCCAACGGCAGGCCATTTCCCATGGGTTTTCCCATGGTCACGATGTCTGGAACAAAATCAGACGTCTCGTAGCCCCACCAGCGACCCGTGCGACAAAATCCTGCCTGAACTTCGTCGGCAATAAAGAGGCCGCCGGCGTTTCGAACCAACGTGGCGGCATCTTTCATAAAACCGTCAGGAATGTTTGGGAGTCCTTCGTTGGCGAAGATGGAGCATACAAACATGCCCGCAAGCGGAATGTCGTTGGCGGCAAAATCGTCGATGGCTTTTTGTACCTCAGCTAAATAGAACTTTGTGAGCTCGCTTGCCTCCATGTCATTTTTGAGCGGCCGATACGTTTGGGGATAGGGAATGGCTCGAAATTCGGAGTTGGCGTTGTCTCCTGCCCGAAACCGTGAGAGTTTTCGTACCTCGGTGCTGTTGCCGTGATATCCGCCGTCGGAACAGATAATGCCGCGTCCTTCGGTCGCGGCTCGAGCCATGAGCAAAGCAACTTCGCTGGCCTCCGTGCCCGAACAAGTAAAAACCACGCTAGTCAGTGTCGGGTCGTGGTGTCCGGTTAAGCGCTCGGCATAATCGAGAATACCTTCGTGCAGGTACCGGCTGTGTACATTCAGCGTGGCAGACTGCCGAGAGATAGCTTCGACAACCCGTGGATTAGCATGTCCAACGCAAGGAACGTTGTTGTACATGTCGACGTAACGTTTGCCATTGGCATCGTACAACCAGACCCCGTCTCCACGAACGATGTGGACGGGATCGCGATAGAAGAGGGGTGCACCCTTGCCCAATAACCGGGTTCTCCGATCGATCAATGGTTCGTTACCCATAATGGCTCCTTACAATAGTGCTTTGATGAAGCGGCCTCGTTCGACTACGGATCGACGTCACGTTGTCGCGACCCAGGAAAGACCAGGAATTTACTGGCGGTTGCATGGGTTTCTATCGTCTGACGTGGACATCGAAAGCTCTATTTAGGGACAGCGGCCAGGTCTTGGCGCTGACGTTCTAGCCGTTGTTCCCGTTCGCCGGCGAATTTTTTTACGGCAGAAGCAATGGAGCCTGTGTCGAGGTGTGCTTCGGCTATGACATCTTCCTCACTACCGCCGCTCAGCCATTGGTTGTCCCAGTCCGAGAATAACGAGTATTCCTCGGTGAAGGGGCCGAGACCCGCAATCGGCATCACGCGTTGAGTGCCGGTGCTGATAACCATTAAATCTTGTCTTGCCCCTGGTGGAAGGACCCTATCCCGGTAGCTCTGTGGTTGTGCTTTGAAGAGTTCTTCGCTGATGCAAGCAATCACTTTGATGTTGATGTCGGATGCTTCGAGATCGGGCAGCACGCGTAGTAGATTATTGGTAGAACTAGCGCCTTGGGTTAATACATAGCCATGGCACGGTTTATCGGGAACGAAATCTTTGATCACGTACAGGCCCTTGGCTGCGGCAAGCGGATCAGTGTCGGCGAACACGGATCGATCGGCGACGGCGAAGTCAGGCCGGGCGACTTCAAGAACGATGACGCCGATTTCCGGTTGATTCACGGCCAAATTCGCGGCCGCAAAATACCCAGGTGCGACGTCGTTGTAGTCCCAGAAATTAAGGGTAATCACTTGCCCGCGGGGAAAGAGTTTCCAAACCTGCGGTGCGAATATGCCGAAGTGCGTGCGCGCATCAGCCGCGGTCTCGGGTCCCGAGTGACCAGCCAAAATATGGAGCACACCGACGCGAAACGGTGAATCTTGGTTTTGTTGGCTCCATACCCGTGCCGGCAGATACATCAGCGGAGTAAACGCACCGTAGGTTCCACTTAGCGCCCAAACGCCGTTATGCACGTCGGGGTCTAAAGAGAGCGTCTGGCCGACGAGTCCGATGGCAGTTGACGCGTTGCCCGCTTCTTGAATACCGGCCTTTAAAACTGTTCCCGAAGGATTAGAGACGGGGTCGAAATAGCCAAAAAGTGCGCTTTGTTGGACGTTAATGGATTCCGCGAGATCGGCGGCGACAGCGACGAAGCGGTTACTCGTCACATAGTTTGCCCATTTGAAGATTTCGGAAATAGCGCGTCGTGCGCCCCGAACATTCCCAGCTTCCTCAAACAGTTTGATGTCGATGGTCGACGTCTTTGAACCGCTGATGTCGGTCACCGTCACACTCTGAGGTGTTCTCGGCAATTGCTCGACCTTTAAACGAGCATCGTCGAATGGATCCACTGAGCTGCTGTGATCTAACTTGAAATCGTCTTCCACTTGGTCACCGATGGCCACTAAACGATCGGCGAGCCACGAGCCAAGATCGTTATCGTCGAGGATGCTCAATGCAACATCGATGTTGTGTTTAAACTGCACGAGTCGACTACGTTCGTCGCCGACGGGGCCTTTATCGATGTCAAGGAATTTAACCCCGTAGCGCGCTTCAAAGGTTCCCGCAAGTGCTTGGAAGTAGTCGCCGTTCTGCGGGAACGCGTACGGATGAGAGGCATGATCCACAATCTGTTTCCCGTAGCCTGGAATCTCTCCGTCGACGGCTGCGGGCCACCAACCTTTGATCGTGCGGCCAAGAAGAAGCATGGGTCGACGATCGGATTCATCCCAGTTTTCCATTCGGGCCAGTGCGTTAGCGACCTCGGCGTAATCGTTGCCGTCGTCAACGTCTATAACGTTCCAGCCGTATGACGACCACTGGGAACGAATGTCGTAATCGGCGAATTCGTTATGGACGACGCTGCCGACTAATTCGTCATCGATTCCGGCATTGTTGTACGAAAGCAAGACCCGCAACCGCTTTCCAACGCGCTGCGCGACGGCCTGTGTTTTTAATTCTTGTGCATGTCCTGCCGTCATCGCGAATTCGCCTTCGACTGCCATGATCTTGGGTGAGGCGAGCGGCGCACCGACGATGTCCCAAAAGGCAGCTTTGCCTGCAGCCGTCGCGACACCAACGCCGGACGGACCGCCGTTGACGTCGTTGGTTAGATCAGTTGTCTCGGAGTGACCTGACAGGGCACGAATTCCCCGCAACTTGGCTTGTTGAAACAAAGGATCGTCGGCTAATCCGCTCCTCCCTAAAAGTTTGTCGAGCGCTCCCTGTCCACGTCGAAATCCAAGGGCATCGATGGACAGGATCGAGGTCGATGGGTCGGCTCGGTAACAATCGTTCTTGGTGGCTACGTATCGTCGGGCAAGAGCTTCTCCCATCCTGTCTCTTATACACATCTGACGCTGCCGACGAATAGAGAGGTGTAGATCTCGGTGGTCGCCGTATCAT